>NZ_JAIRBP010000018.1:0-64504 GCF_021151495.1 Halomonas sp. IOP_31
TTTCGCAGAACGGGTTCATGGCCATCTTGACGTTGGTCAGATCGACGTCGGAGTTGTCCGCCTTGACGCGGATCTTGACGTTGTAATCGATGACGCGTTTGACCGCGACGAGTACTTTCATGGCGTCCTCGCTAGATTGGAACCGGCCGGCATTTCGTGTCGACTCATGCAAGCGTTTGATAGGGTTGAGACCTGCATTCTAGTTTGCCACAGCTTACAAAGCCGCCCAAGCTGGCATCCGGCATCTGCATAAGTGCTTGTCGCCAGTCTTGCAGGAGAATATGACTAGCAGCAAACGGGAGTAGAAGCAAACGACCGTTTTAATTATAGTGGCAATAATCGCGATATTACCTAAAGACATGCCCGGTAGGCCAAGCCTGACAACCGAGCGCCAGCTCGATACGGCTACCGGGCCGACATCGCCCATCAATGATGTCGCTTGAGGAGGAGACGAGCCGTGGAACGCGAATACATGGACTTCGACGTTGTCATCGTCGGTGCCGGCGCCAGCGGCCTGTCCGCTGCCTGCCGCCTGATGCAGCAGGCCAACCAGGCCGAACGCGAACTCAGCGTCTGCGTGGTCGAGAAAGGCTCCGAAGTCGGTGCCCACATTCTTTCCGGGGCGATCTTCGAGACCCGCGCGCTGGACGAGCTGTTTCCCGACTGGGCCGAGCGCGGCGCGCCGCTGACCACGCCGGCCAGCCACGACGAGGTCTACCTGCTCAAGGATGGCGAGTCGGCGCAGAAGCTGCCCAACGCTCTGGTGCCCAGGAGCATGCACAACGCCGGGGGCCACTCACCAAACTACGTGATCAGCGCCGGCAATCTATGCCGCTGGCTCGGCGAGCAGGCCGAGGCGCTGGGCGTCGAGATCTTCCCCGGCTTCGCCGCCCAGGAAGTGCTCCATGACGCCGATGGCGGCGTGCGCGGCATCATCACCGGCGACATGGGCGTGGCCGCCGATGGCAGCGAGAAGAGCGGCTACATGCCGGGCATGGAGCTGCGCGCCAGGTACACGCTGTTCTCGGAAGGCTCGCGCGGCCATCTCGGCAAGCGCCTGATCGAACGCTACGATCTGGCCGCCGGCAAGGACCCGCAACATTACGGCATCGGTCTCAAGGAACTCTGGGACGTGCCCGCCGACAAGCATCAGCCGGGTCTGGTGGTGCATGGTTCGGGCTGGCCGCTGCCCACGGACACCCAGGGCGGGTTCTTTCTCTACCATGCCGAGAATCAGCAGGTCGTGGTGGGGCTGATCGTCGACCTGGCCTACGCCAATCCCTATCTCTCGCCGTTCGACGAGTTCCAGCGCATGAAGCATCATCCGCTGCTCAAGCAGTACCTGGAGGGCGGCTCGCGGGTCGCCTATGGCGCCAGGGCGATCACCAAGGGGGGGCTCAACTGCCTGCCCAGGATGTGCTTCCCCGGCGGCTTGCTGATTGGCTGCGATGCCGGCACGCTCAACTTCGCCAAGATCAAGGGCCTGCATACGGCGATGAAATCGGGGCTGATCGCCGCCGAGACGGTCTTCGAGGCAATAGCCGACGGCGACGAGGGCGGCAACGAACTGAGCCGCTTCATGACCCGCTGGGAACAGAGCTGGGCCTATGCCGAGCTAAAGGAGACCGCCAGCTTCGGCCCGGCAATCCACAAGTACGGCACCCTGCTCGGTGGCGCCTACAACTTCGCCGACCAACTGCTCGGCGGCAGGCTGCCCAAGGTCCACGACACCACCCCCGACCATGCCCGGCTCAGGACCCGCGATGCGGCCACGCCGATCGATTATCCCAAGCCGGACGGCAAGCTGTCTTTCGACAAGCCCTCGTCGGTGTTCCTGTCGAACACCAATCACGAGGAGGATCAGCCCTGCCATCTAAGGCTTGCCGATCCGGACATACCGATCCGCGACAACCTGCCGAAATTCGACGAACCGGCACAGCGCTACTGCCCGGTGGGCGTCTACGAAGTGGTCGAGGACGATAGCGGCCAGCCGCGCTTTCAGATCAACTTCCAGAACTGCATCCACTGCAAGACCTGCGACATCAAGGACCCGGCGCAGAACATCACCTGGGTCGCCCCGGAGGGCGGCGGCGGGCCCAACTACCCCAACATGTGAGGGTCAGGAACGGGCTGGTCAGGCGCGCCCGCCGGCCAGGCGCTCGAGCGGGGCGCGCTCGGCGATCAGACGCCGCCGCCCCGCCTGCTCGAAGCGGACCTCGAGCACCGGGCTGCGCGGGTCGCCCTCGACCACGACGACCTCGCCGGGGCCGAATACCGCGTGACGCACCCGTTCGCCGACGGCGAAGCCCATTTCCTGCACTGATGCGGCATACGCTGCCCCGGGGCCGGCTACCCGCGTCGCCGGCGTGACGCTCAGCGCCCCGTCCGCGCCGATGCGCCGCAGGTAGCGCTCGACCAAGGCCGGATCGCCCACCTCGAGCGCAGCTTTCTCTACCCTCTCTTTTACCAACGCATCGCTTACCAACGCATCGCTCTGCTCCGCCAACGCATCGCCGACGCGCTGACAGTCCCGCCAGGCGCTTTCCGTCAGAAAGCGGCTGGGGCGATGCTCACCGCCGTCGTGAAGCATCAGCAACCGCTCCTGGGCGCGGGTCATCGCCACGTAGAACAGCCGGCGCTCCTCCTCGAGACGTTCGTCATCGATGGGGTTGTCGCGGCTGTAGTGCGGAAAGTCCTCTTCGTTGAGCCCCCATAGCGCCACCAGCGGCCATTCGAGCCCCTTGGCGCCATGCACCGTGGTGATCAGCACGCCGTCCTCGGCGCCCTCGACCCGGCGATCGAGCAGCTCCAGCAAGGCGTCCGGCGCCTGGGTCAGCTCCTCCGCCTGCTCGATCAGGATATCCAGCAGCCGCACGTCCTCCTCGCCCTTCTCGCGCCGCGCCGCCGCCCGCTTGAGGACCTTCTCGGCATCGAGCCGCTCGACCACCAGCTCAAGCAGTCGCGACGCCGGCATGTTGCCCAGCCGCGGCAACTCGCAAAGCAGCTCCCAACGCTTCTTCAGGTTGCGCCGCTGGATCGGCTTGAGCTCGGCCAACAGCGGGTCGTGACGCTCCGGCCAGCGCTGTCGGTCCGCCAGCTGCACCACCAGCGCCTGCAAGCGCTCGCGGGCGACGAACGGCGTCGGCTGGGAGAACAGCAACAGGAGATGCTCGGGATCGTTGAGCAGTCGTGGTTGGCGAGCCAGGCGCAGGTAGCCGGCCAGGGCCTGGACCAGCGGCAGACGGAACACGAAGCGGTCGTCCCGCGACAGGCGAAACGCAATCCCGGCGCGCAGCAACTGCAACTGCACCGAGACCGACAACGCCCAGCTACGCACCAGCACACAACCCTCGGCAAGGGTGCGCCCCTCACGCTGCCAGCCCTGCAGCGCCGCGATCAGCCGCGCGCCGCCCTGGCCCACGGCCAGCGAGGTGCGCGGATTGCCGGGGGCGGCCAGGCACAACTGGTCGGGGCGCCGACGGTTGGCACGCACGGCATGATTGGCGGACAGCGCCAGGGCATGACCGTGGCGAAACGTGGTCGACAGCGGGTAGTCGGTGGCCTCGCCGAAACTCGCGGCAAAGCGCTGGAGCATGTAGTCCGGACGCGCGCCGCGCCATTCGTAGATGCATTGATTGGCGTCGCCGACCGCCATCACCGCCGCCCGGCTTCCGGCGAGCACTGCCAGCAGGCGCTGCTGGGCCAGGTTGATGTCCTGATACTCGTCGATGATCACGTGATCGAGAAAGCCCTCGACCCGGGCGCGGGATTCGGCGTCGCTTTCCAGGCAACGCAGCGGCCGGTACAGCAGATCGGCGTAGGTCATGCCGCCCTGCTGCTCGAGCAATGCCTCCATCTGTCGGAAGGCCTCGACGAAGTGACCGGTATGCTCGCCCAGGTCGAGGCGCTCCTTGAGCATTTCGGGTGCTTCCAGCTCGGCCTTGACCATCTCGCAGAAGTGCCCGAGGGCTTCGATGCGCTCGGGGTCGAGTGCGGCTTCGCGTGTCGCGGGGTCGGCGCCCTCGAGCGCGCGCATCGCCGCCTGGCGCAACAGCTTCTCACGCTGCCAGTCGGCGGCCAGCAGTTGGCGCGGCGCGAGCCGCCCCCAGCGGGTCAGCGACTGGGTCAGGCGATGGCCGATGGAATGGAAGGTACGCACTTCGGGCAACGCCTGGCCGGCCGGCGCCAGGGACACCAGCTTGGCGGTGAAGTCCTCGCGCGCTGAACGATTGAACATCAGCACCAGCATGCGTCGCGCCGGCACGCCGGCGGCCAACAGGTGCAACACCCGGGCGACCAGCGTGGTGGTCTTGCCGGCACCCGCCACCGCGGCGACCCGCGCATGGCCGCCGGCATGCCCGACCACCGCGCGCTGCTCGTCGGTCAATTTCACGGCGCCGCCTCGTCGAGCCAACCGAGCGGTTGCCAGACGCCATTGCTGGTCAGCCCCAGGGCGATACCGCCCGGCTGGCTACGCTGCTCGGCCTGCTCGATCAGCCGATAATAGACATTGCGATGCAGACGCGCGGCGAGCCCGAAACGGATCGCGACCTCGGGCACCGGCTCGCCGCGCGGGGTCTCGCTGAGTACGAGGCGATGCTCGGCGCCCAGCGTGACACGGTCGCCGACATTGGTGTCGATGTGCCAGGCCAGCGCATCGGCTTCGCCCTGCGCATCCGCATCGACGATCAGGAACGGTCGGTCCTCGACCTGGATGCGCCACTTCTCCACCGGTGTGACCAGGTAATAGTCGCCATCGGCCTCGCGGCGCAGAATCGTCGACAGCAAACGCACCAGCCGCGGCCGGCGGATCGGCTCGCCGTCGTGCAGCCACCCGCCATCGGCACGTATCAGCAGATCCATGTCGCCGCTCAGCGCCGGTTGCCAGCGCTCCAGCGGCGGGATTGCTCCGTCACCCTCGACAGGGGTGAGCAGCCCATCAAGCGACATTGGCCATCCCCCGTCAGACTGCTTGGCCATCGGCGCCGATCATCCGCGCCTCGGCCAGCGTTTGGCGCACGTCCTCGGGCGCCTGGGGCACCGCGCCGCGAAACAGCCGGTAGAAATTGGCCGTGGTCTGCATGGCCACCTCGTCGACGCTGATGCCCCGCTCGGCGGCGATGCACTCGGCGACTTCCACCACCCATTGGGGTTCGTTGGCTCGGCCGCGATGGGGCACCGGCGCCAGGTAGGGGCTGTCGGTCTCGATCAGCAACCGATCGAGGGGTATGCGCCGCGCCAGTTCACGCACCGTGTCGGCGTCGCGAAACGTCACGATGCCCGACAGCGAGATGTAGAAGCCGTGACGCACCGCCTCGCGAGCCATGTCGAGTTCCTCGGTAAAACAGTGCAACACGCCGCCCACCGCCGGGTCGGTGTGACGCCGAATCAGCGCCAGCGTGTCCTCGCGGGCCTCGCGGGTGTGCACGACCACCGGCAGCTCGAGTTCGCGGGCGGCGATCAGGTGATTGGCGAAGCGCGCTCGCTGTGTCGCCTGGCTGACGTCCTGATAGTGATAATCCAGCCCGGTTTCGCCGATCGCGACCGCCGCGTGACGCTCGGCGCAGGCCTTGATTGCGGCGACATCGGGCTCACTGTCGACTCGCTGCAGCGGATGCAGGCCCGCGGCGATCGCCACGTCGACGTGCTCGCGGGCCAGTGCCGCCAGCCCGGGGACGTCCTCCAGCGTTACCGCGATCGCCAGGAACTGGCGTACGTTACGCTCACGCGCGGTGTCCAGCACGGTGTTCAGGTCACCGTCGTGGGCGCCAAGATCGAGGCGATCGAGATGGCAATGGGAATCGACGAACATGCAGATTTACTCGGATCGGAAACATGAAGCTCGAAGCTCGAAGCTCGAAGCTCGAAGCTCGAAGCTCGAAGCTCGAAGCTCTTCAAAGCGTATAGGTCGGCGTGCCCTTGTCGAGCATCCCGGCCAGGTGATTCTCGATGCGGTCGCGCACGCGCCGGTCGTCGGAACTGAAGTGCACGCCGATACCCGGCACCCGACGCCCGGATACGCCCGGCGGCGAGATCCACACGACCTGGCCGGTGACCGGCAGGCGCTCGATCTCGCCAGGCATGGTCAGCAACAGATAGACCGTCTGGCCCAGCACATAGCGATCGCGGGTGGGCACGAACACCCCGCCCCGCTCCAGCGCCGGCATGAACGCCGACAGCAGGGTCGCTCTGTCCTTGAAGGTCAATGAAAGCGCTTTCTGTTCGGCCATCGTCTCAAGCTCCCATGGCCCGCTGCGTCAGGAACGCAACAGGGCGGACCAACGAACCAGCCAGGCTTCCAGCACCAGCTGCGGATTGGGGTTGCCGCCGGCAATCAGCAGCCGCTGCTGCTCGCGGGCGTAATCGAGCAGACGGAACCAGTCGCGCAGGCGGGCGTTCTTGACCGCCTGACGGTACAGCGGCAGCAGGTCGGGGTTGCGAAGCTGGTCGATATCGCCTGACAAGCCCAGGCGAATCAGGTCCTCCAACCAGGCAATACCGTACCACAGGATACGTTCCACGGCCTGGCGATCGAGCCGCGCGGCTTCGGCGATTGGCTCGCCACCGCGCACCAGCGAATCGAACAGTTCCTGCAGGTCCTGGCGCAGCCCGCGCGCCTCGCCGCCCGCCATGTCGGCGGCCAGCAGTGGCAGGCCGCCGGCGACGCGCAACCAGAAATCGCCATCCTGGACTTCACCGAGCGTTTCATTGAGCCACGCAAGGCTCTGCGCGCGATCGGGAATGCCCAGCGCCCAGTGCTGGCAACGCGAACGAATGGTCGCCAGCATGCGCGAGGGAATGTCGGCGAGCAGGATGAACAGGGTACGCTCGCCGGGCTCCTCGAGGCTCTTGAGCAGGGCATTGCCGGCCGCCACGTTCATCGCCTCGGCGGGCTGCAGGACGATCACCCGCGCCCCGCCCTGCTGGGCGGTCTGGGCGACGAAGGCATTGACCTCGCGGATCGGGTCGATGCGGATCTGGCGCCGGTTATCGGCCGGGGCGACCCGCAGCAGATCGGGATGATAGCCCGCGGCCAGCATCCGGCAGCTATGGCATTCGCCGCAGGCGGAAACGCCCGGCCGGCGACACAGCGTGCGCGCCACCAGCGCATCGGCGAGCTGCTGCTTGCCAACCCCATGCGGCCCGGACAACAACAGCGCATGCGGCAGGCGGCCATCGTCCTGCATCGCGCACAGCCGCTGCCAGATGGCGGCGTGCCAGGGCGGCGGCGTCAGGTATTCCATCGCGTCAGCCTTGCCAGCAAGCGCTGACGTATGTCGGCCTGTACCGCCTCGAGCGGCCGCGCGGCGTCGACGATCTCGAATCGCCCAGGCGCCGCTTCGGCACGCTCGCGGTAGGCACGCCGCACTGCATCGAAGAAGGCACCGCGCTCGCCTTCGAAACGGTCGGGGGGGGTGCCGCGCGCGACCACGCGTTCGCGGGCCGCCGTCACCGGCATGTCGAGCAACAGCGTCAGATCCGGTTGCAGCGTCCCCTGGACCAGGGCTTCCAGAGTCGCTATGTGCTGTCGATCGATGCCGCGGCCGGCGCCCTGGTAGGCGAAGGTGGCATCGGTAAAACGGTCGCAGACCACCCAGGCGCCGCGTTCGAGCGCGGGCCCTATGAGCCGGGCGAGATGCTGGGCGCGGGCGGCGAAGATCAGCAGCAGCTCGGCGTCTTCGGCGAGCGGCTCCTGCTCGTCCGGATTCAGCAACAACTCGCGTATCGCCTCGCCCCGCAGTGTGCCGCCCGGCTCGCGGGTCGCCACAACCTCGTGGCCTTGCGCGCGCAGCAACTCACAGACCAGGCCGACATTGGTGCTCTTGCCAACCCCCTCGCTGCCTTCGAGGGTGATGAAGCGTCCGAGAGAATGCATGCTGCGCCCTTAGCGATTGAGGATGTAACGACGCACGGCGGCGTTGTGCTCGTCGAGCGTCTCCGAGAACTTATGGCTGCCGTCGCCCTTGGCGACGAAGTACAGCGCCTTTCCCTCGGCCGGATTCACCGCTGCCTCGAGCGCGGCGCGCCCGGGCATGGCGATCGGCGTCGGCGGCAGACCCTCGATCAGGTAGGTATTGTAGGGCGTTTCGCGGCGCAGGTCCGCCTTGCTGATATCACCATTGTAGTCGTCGCCCAGCCCGTAGATTACCGCCGGGTCGGTCTGCAGGCGCATGCCCTTGGTCAGACGTCGCGTGAACACGCCGGCGATCTTGCGACGCTCGCCGTCGGCGCCGGTTTCACGCTCGATCAACGAAGCCATGATCAGTGCCTGGTAGGGCGTCTTAAGCGGCAGCCCCTCGTCCCGCTTCGCCCAGACCGACTCCAGGGTGCGCTGCATGCGTTGGTAAGCCTGAGCGAGGAGTTCGAGATCGCTGACGCCCTTGTGATAACGGTAGGTATCGGGGAAGAAGCGGCCTTCCGGATACTGGTCGGGATAGCCCAGCTCAGCCATCACTTCGGCGTCGCTCATGGCGGCGGTGCGATTCTCCAGCTTGGTGGCGGCATTCAATTCCGCGCGCATCTGCGCAAAAGTCCATCCTTCGGGAATGGTCAGCGAGTAGCTCACGATGTTGTCGCTGCCGAGCAGCACGAGAGCCTCGCGGGCGCTCATGCCAGGCTTCAGCCGGAACTCGCCGGCCCGCAGCGCCGGCAGACTCTGCGCATCGACACGCTTGAGCAACCGCAGCGACCAGGTCTCGGCAATAATGCCGCGTTCGGCCAGGTCGCCAACCACCTGATTGAAGCTAGCCCCACGGGGCACTTCGTAGACCACCGGCGCATCGATGGACAACGCACGGTCGAGCTGGGCCTGCCAATAGCGAAACCCGGCGAACCCGGCCACCGCCAGTAAAACGGCCAGGACCAGGATGATTTTCAGCAAGCGCATGGTAAATCCTTGTCGCAAATCGTGGCGTGAACTTCGGCAATGGCGCCGTTAGATACCGGCGGGATAGCCGAGCAGCGCGTGGGCTTGTTGCTGAAAGAAACGCAAATCATCGCTGATGCGCCATCGCTCCAGGGGTTCTCCCGATGGACTCTCCAGTGCGGTTACCGGCCACAGGCCTTGAACCGAATTGCCCAGGCAGAGCCCTTCGACCGTTTCCAGCGCCGTCGGTTCGAACTCGACTTCGTCGATGCCGAGCCGTTCCAGCAGCGCGGCACGCAGCGTGCCGGCCACGCCGCAGCGCTCGAGGCAGGGTGTCTGCCAGCGGCCGTTGCGTCGCCAGAAGACATTCATGCTGGTGGCTTCGATCAAATGCCCGCCAATGCTTGTCAGCAGACCTTCGGCAATGTCTGGGGATGTCCATTCGCGACGCGCCAACACGTTCTCGAGCCGGTTGAGGTGCTTGATACCGGCCAGTGCCGGCTGCTCGGCGAGACGCAGCCGACAATGACGAACCGCCACGCCATGCTGCCAACGCTCGCGACGTGGCTCGAACGCGGAAAGTTGCCAGCGCAGGCGTGGTTCGGGGTCGGCCGGCGCCTGATAGCCGCGGCCGCCGCTGCCCCGGGTGACGATGACCTTGAGCACCGACAGTCCCGACTCGGCCGCGGCGGGCAAGGTTGCCAGCACTGCCTCGTCGGGGGCATCGATGCCGAGTGCCGCACAGCCGCGCCGTAGCCGCGCCAGATGGTAGTCCCACAGCGATGGCCGGCCGTCACGCACCAGTACGGTCTCGAACAGACCGTCGCCATAGGCCAGGCCGCGGTCATCGAACGGCACCGGCATACCGGCGTCTAGAGGGCCCGCGTCAGACACGCGAGAAGATCAGCGACCCATTGGTTCCGCCGAAGCCGAACGAGTTGGACAGCGCGTTGTTGATCGTCATGTCGCGCGCGGTATGCGGCACGTAATCGAGAACGCAGCCTTCCTGGGGGTTATCGAGGTTGATGGTCGGCGGCGCCACCTGATCACGCAGAGCGAGGATGCTGAACACCGCCTCGACGGCGCCCGCCGCCCCCAGCAAGTGGCCGATCATCGACTTCGTGGAACTGACCGCGACCTTGTTCGCCGCATCGCCCATGACCCGCTCGACGGCGCGACTCTCGGCCAGATCGCCGGTCGCCGTGGACGTGCCGTGGGCGTTGATGTAATCGATCTGCGCCGGATCCATACGGGCGTCGCGGGTCGCGTTGGTCATCGCCTGCGCCGCGCCGCGTCCGTCCTCGGGCGGCGCCGTCATGTGATGGGCATCATCGCTCATCCCGAAGCCCTTGAGCTCGGCATAAATGGTCGCGCCACGCCGCTTGGCCTGCTCGTATTCCTCGAGTACCACGACCCCGGCGCCATCGGAGAGCACGAAACCATCACGATCGCGATCCCACGGCCGGCTGGCCGCGGCGGGATCGTCGTTGCGCGTGGACAGCGCGCGTGCCGCGGAGAAGCCACCCAGACCCAGCGGCGTGGTCGCCATTTCGGCGCCCCCGCAGACCATCATGTCGGCATCGCCATAGGCGATGGTGCGGGCGCCATAGCCGATATTGTGGGTGCCCGTGGTACAGGCCGTGGTAATGGCGATATTGGGCCCTTGAAAGCCGAACTTGATCGCCAGGTTGCCGGAAATCATGTTGATGATCGAGCCCGGCACGAAGAACGGTGAAATACGCCGCGCGCCGCCCTTGCGCAAGGTATCGTGGTTATGTTCGATCATCGGCAGGCCACCGATGCCCGAGCCGATCGCCACACCGATACGATGGGCATTGTCCGCGCGACACTCGACGCCGGCATCGGCGACCGCCTGGGAAGCCGCCGCAATGCCGTACTGGATGAACAGATCCATCTTGCGCGCTTCCTTGGGATTCAGATAGGGACTGATGTCGAAGTCCTTGATCGATCCGCCGAAGCGCGTATTGAATCCGCTGGTGTCGAAATGCCCGATCGAGGCGATGCCGCTCTTGCCTGCCAGGATATTGCTCCAGCTCTCCTTGACGGTGTTACCGACCGGCGTCACCAGACCCAGCCCGGTCACCACGACCCTTCTACGAGGCATCAGCTCTCCTCCAGATGTCCATAATGGGCACGCCTACGTAGACCTGCCAGCGCTGCGCGCAAGTATACCCGAAGGCTACCGGCTATGCCGCCCATAAACGCGAAAGCCGCTCTGTTTCCAGAACGGCTTTCTTGCGCGCCGGCGGTCGGAACCGCGGGTCACTTGCTCATAATGACTTGCTCATGCCGACTCGCTTACTGATGAGCAACGACGTAATCGATCGCTTCCTGCACCGTGGTAATCTTTTCGGCTTCCTCGTCGGGAATTTCGGTATCGAATTCCTCTTCGAGCGCCATAACCAGTTCGACGGTATCCAGGGAGTCCGCACCGAGGTCCTCGGTGAAGGAGGACGAGTTCTGGATGTCCTCTTCCTTGACGTTCAGGCGCTCGGCCACAACCTTCTTCACGCGCTCTTCGATGGTGCTCATTATGTCGTTACTCCTAGTGGTACATATCCGCCAGCTGGAAAACTGCCGGGTAGTTTATAGACGGCCCCTAATCGACGCAACCAAGGCATCGACAGCGGCCTCAACGCATGTTCATGCCGCCATTGACCTGCAGCGTTTCGCCGGTGATATAGCCGGCGGCATCGCTGGTCAGAAAGCCTACCGCGGCAGCGATCTCCTCGGGCTGACCCAAGCGAGACAACGGGATCTGCCCGAGCAAGGCCTCATGCTGCGACTCGGGCAGCGACTCGGTCATGTCGGTGGCGATGAATCCCGGCGCCACGGCATTGACGGTGATCCCACGCGAAGCGACTTCGCGGGCCAGTGCCCGCGAGAAGCCCTCCATTCCCGCCTTGGCGGCAGCATAGTTGGTCTGTCCCAGGTTGCCCATGGTCGCCACCACGGAGCTGATGCTGACGATGCGTCCGAAACGCGCCTTGGTCATGCCACGGATACACGCTTTACTGACACGGTAGACCGACTTGAGATTGGTATCGAGCACCGAGTCCCATTCGTCCTCCTTCATGCGCATCAGCAGGTTGTCGCGCGTGATGCCGGCGTTGTTGACCAGAATGGTCGGCGCGCCGAACTCGTCAGCGATCGCCTTGATCAGCGCATTGACACTCGCCTGGTCGGTAACATCGAGACGCCGCCCAGCCCCCTCGATGCCCTGCTCGCGAAGATCCGAGTCGATACGCTCGGCGCCGGCATCGCTGGTCGCGGTGCCGATCACGACCCGCCCCTGACGCCCTAGCTCATGCGCGATGGCACGACCGATGCCGCGGCTGGCACCGGTGACCAGGGCGATTCTGCGCTCGCTTGTCATAGTCGTTCCTGAATCAGTCATTGGCTTGCTGGTCCACCGCCTCGCGCGCCAGTTCGAGAGCCGCGCTCAGGCTGTCGGGATCGTTGACCGCCAATCCCTTGGCCCCCTTGGCGACGCGCTTGTTGAGCCCGGTCAGCACCTTGCCCGGGCCGCACTCGATGATCACCTCGGCGCCCAGATCGATCATCGCCTCGACGCAGGCAGTCCAGCGCACCGGCTGATAAAGCTGTTCGACCAGGCGCGTACGCAGGGTCTCGACATCGGCATGAGCATGAGCGTCGACGTTCTGGATCACCGTGTAGCGCGGCGTCTTCAGCTCGACATCGTTCATCGCCGCGGCGAGGCGCTCGGCGGCCGGCTTCATCAGCGCGCAATGCGAGGGCACCGAAACCGGCAATGGCAGGGCCCGCTTGGCGCCCGCTTCCTGGCATAGCGCCACCGCCCGATCGACCGCCGGCTTGTTGCCGGCGATGACCACCTGCCCCGGAGCATTGTAGTTCACCGCCGCGACCACGGCGCCCTGAGCGGCATCGGCGCAGGCCTGCTCGACCGCGGCGTCGTCCAGCCCCAGGATCGCCGCCATCGCGCCTTCACCGGCCGGCACGGCCGCCTGCATGGCCTCGCCACGCAGACGTACCAGACGCACGCCCTCGGCGAAGCTCAGCGCGCCGCCACAGACCATGGCGCTGTATTCGCCCAGGCTGTGCCCGGCCATGACTCGCGGGCGTGGGCCTTCCAGTTCCTGCCAGACTCGCCAGACCGCCACGCTCGAGGTGAGCAGCGCCGGTTGCGTGCAGGTCGTGGCATTGAGCGCCTCTTCGGGCCCTTCCTGTACCACGTGCCAGAGATCGTACCCCAAGGCCTCCGACGCCTCTTCGAAGGTCGTTCTTACCACGCTGTAACGTTCGGCCAGCTCTCTCAGCATGCCCAGATGCTGGGAGCCCTGCCCCGGGAACACGAGGGCCAGGGATTGAGTCATGGCATTCACCTTTGAGGGTTGTATTCATCGGGTATCGAACGGGTTGCCAACCCGCTATCCCGTCGGCCGCACGCGGCCGACGGGATAGCCGACTGCCGCAGTTCGTGCGCCAGTTGTGCAGGCAGGTTCATGCGTATTTCCTGCGCAGCCCGCGACACGGCAAAGGCAAAGCCCTGGGCATTGGCGCGCCCATGGCTCTTGATCACGATTCCCGACAATCCCAGCAGACTGGCCCCATTGTAGCGCACCGGGTCGAGTTGACGTTTGACCCGCAGCAAGGCCGGTCGAGCCAGCAGCGACACCAGGCGGCTACCCCAATGGGCCGCGAACGTGGCCTGGAAGCGATCGACGAGCATGCGCGCCAGCCCTTCGCTGGCCTTGAGCACGATGTTGCCGACGAAACCGTCGCACACCACGACGTCGGCGGCGCCGGCAAACAAGCCATCGCCTTCGATAAAGCCGATATAGTTGAGCGATGGCATGGTGCGCAGCACGGTATCCGCCTCGCGCACGCTGTCCGGCCCCTTGGTCGCCTCGACGCCGACATTGAGCAGCGCCACCCGCGGGCGCTCGATACCATCGACGTGACGAGCCATCACATCGCCCATGCGCGCGAAATCGACGAGCCGGCGGGCCGGCGCTTCGACGTTGGCGCCCATGTCGATGATGTAGCAGCGCCCGTCCTTGCCACTCGGGATCGCCGTGCCGATCGCCGGCCTGGGAATATCGCCGACCATGCCCAGCGCACGCCGCGCCAGCGCCATCAACGCCCCGGTGTTGCCGGCACTGACGCCGGCCGCGGCGCGACCCGAGGCAACCGCCTCGAGCATCATCGCCATGCTGGAATCGCCGCCGCCACGCAATGCCTGGGAGATCTTGGTCGCCTGGGCGATTACCCCGGGGGCATGACACAACGTCAGGCGCTCCGCCACCCCCTGGAAGGGTCGCGGCAAGCGTTCGACAGCCGCTTCGAGTTCATCCTCGATACCGTAGATGTCGACACTCAGCCCGGGGTCGTCACGTAGCGCTTCGGCCGTCCCCAGAACAACAGCGCGGGGACCCAGATCCCCGCCCATTGCATCGATGGCGATACGCACGGCTACGTGTAATGCCGCCGGGACGCGCTACGTCTTAAACTTCGACGACCTGACGGCCGCGGTAGAAACCATCGGGCGCGATGTGGTGACGACGGTGAGTCGTTCCGGTTTCCTTGTCCTGGGCCAGGGTCGGCGTGGTCAGGGCATCGTGGCTGCGACGCATGCCGCGCTTGGAACGAGTCTTGCGGTTCTTTTGAACTGCCATGGGGTAATACTCCAGAGCGTATCGAGGTTGATTCAGTGTTTGTCCTTCAACGTGCGCAGCACGTCGAAGGGGCTCGCGGGCGCCGCTTCCGAAGTCTCGCTGGCGTCACCGCTGACCAGCTGGTCCCGCGAGACGGCGCAATGCGCCTCGTCGTGATAGACCACCTGCGGCAGACTGAGGATGATTTCGTCCTCGAGTACGGGCAGCAAGTCAAGCTGTTCGTCTTCCACCAGTACCGGCTCGTAATCGCCGGGCAGTGTTGCCGCCAGCGCATCGCTGGTGACCATTCCCAGCAGCCAGTGGCTGTCGATGGCCACCGGCATCGGCTCCAGGCAGCGCCGGCAGGCGAGCTGCACGTCGGCCTTGAGCCAGCCTTCGATGTAACGCCGCCCCTGGGCGTCGAGGTCGAACTGCAGGGTCACTTCGCAGTCGCCCTGCTGAACGCCGGCCTCCTCGGCCAGGCGCGGCAACGCCGCTAGCGACATCAGCCCCTCGAGGCGTTGTCCGTTGGCGGCCAGCCGGTAGGGTTCGACCTGTGCGGGAAGTCTAGTGCTCATCATAGGCGCGCAATAATAGGGATTCCCCCGGTGGCTGTCAAAGTGCGCGTCGTGCCTGTGTACAGCAAGCCCCACGACGCGGCAGACTAGCGACTCAAGCCCGCCACGACAAGATTCAAGTCCACAGCACAAGAGAGTTGCCTTGACTCGCCTGGTTCTCGCTTCCAATTCGCGCTGGCGACGCCAGTTGCTCGACCGGCTCGACCTCGCCTACAGCTGGGAGAGCCCGACATCGACGAGCGACGCCACCCCGGCGAGAGCGCCGAGACGCTCGCCGCCGGCACCGCTCAGGGCAGTTGATAGCGGACCGGCGAAGCGGCACTGGGCAGCCCCAGCCACTGCGCGGCGACACGCCCGAACTGGCGCGTCAGGCGCTCGAACGGATCCAGGCCGGGGGTATAGTCCTTGACCCGCACCTCGCCGAAGCGTTCGCGGGACAGCTCGTCGACGCTCTTGAGACCATCGATCAATCCCAGCCGCTGCGCCTGTTCGCCGGTCCAGATCAGTCCCGAGAACAGCCGCGGGTCGTCGGCCAGACGCTCGCCGCGACCGGCCTTGACATCGTCGATGAACTGCCGATGGGTGGTCTCGAGCACCTGCTGCCAGAAGCGACGCTGATCGGGCTCGATGGGACTGAAGGGGTCGAGGAAGGCCTTGTTCTCGCCGGCGGTGAACACGCGCCGCTCGATGCCCAGCCTGTCGATCGCCTCCTGCAGGCCGAAGCTGGCCTGTATCACGCCGATCGAGCCGACCAGACTGGCCGGCGCGGCATAGATCTCGCGGGCGCCGGCGGCGATGTAATAGGCACCGCTCGCGCCGATATCCTCGATCACCGCATAGATCGGCTTGGCGCCTTGCTGCTGAAGCCGACGCAGCTCGGCGTAGACGCGTTGCGACTGCACCGGGCTGCCCCCGGGGCTGTTGATCTTCAGCACGATCGCGCTGACGGCGGAATCCTCCCAGGCGCGTCGCAGCCCCTCGATGACCCGCTCGGCGCTCGCCTCGCCCTGGGCGTCGATGACGCCCTCGACGCGCACCACGCCCAGCAGCGGCCCGGCCGGGGCGGGCTTGTCGGCGACGAAGAACAGCCCATAGACCGTGAGCGACAAGGAAGCCAGGATCAGCGCCGCAAAGAACAAGCGGAAGAACAGCTTCCAGCGCCGCGACCGACGCTGCTCGGTGAGCACGCCGGACATCCAGCGATCCATCATCTCCAACTGCTGCAAGCGCTGTCGCTCGCGCAGGGCATCGGCATCCTCGCCCTCGGCCACCGGCCGATCGCTCACCCGATGCCGTTGCCCCGGCGGCACCTCGGGGCCCTGGGTCCATTCGTCGTAGCGCTTGTCGTCACTCATCGCAGACTCCCGTTTCCATCACGCCCGAACCGACCGAATCGGCGTCCGCATGCAGCCAGTCGATGACCTCGGCGAAACACGTCGCGGTATGGATCGGCTCACAGGCCGCCAGGCGCTCCCGTGAATGCACGCCGTAGGTAACGGCCAGTCGATCCATGCCCAATGTACGCGCCATTTGCATGTCGTATTCGGTATCGCCGACCATCAGCGCCGCGCCCGGCTCGACCCCGAGTTCGGCAAGCAGTTCCTGGAGCATCCGCGGGTCGGGCTTCGAACACGTCTCGTCGGCGGTGCGGCTGGCGTGAAACCAGTCGCGACTGCCCGTCGAGGCCAATGCCCGGTCGAGCCCGCGCCGGCTCTTGCCGGTCGCCACGGCCAGCTTCAACTGCTCGGCGCCACGCAACCGAGCGATCCCCGTCTCGACACCGGGAAAGAATGCTGTAGGCACCTGATCGGCGCTGACGAAATGACCCGAATAGCGCTGGCGAAGCGCCTCGGCCTGGTCCGACCCGAGCCATGGGTACAGCCGGGCGATCGCCTCCGGCAGCCCCAGGCCGATGATGTCGCGAATGCTGTCGCGACTCAGCGCCGGACAGCCGACGTCACGCGCGCCCGCCTGCATGCAGGCGACGATGCGCGCCTCGGAATCCACCAGCGTGCCGTCCCAATCGAAGATCACCATCTGATAACGCAAGTCATGCCCTCCCCGCTGCTGATTGCCGCTCACCGGTCATCGGCCTGGTCGCGCGCCCGGGCGAGCACGCCTTCGAGATCCTCGCCCAGCGGCGCGCGGATGCGTACCGGCCGGCCGCTGCTGGGCTCGGGAAATTCCAGCGAGGCGGCATGCAGGAACAATCTCTCGAGTCCCAGCCGGGCCGCCAGCTGATGACTCTGGCGACGGCCATACTTGTCGTCGCCGAGCAGCGGGAAACCGGCGTGCGCGGCGTGCACGCGGATCTGATGGGTGCGCCCGGTGACCGGCTCGGCCTCGATCAGCGTCACCCCCGGCAGGGTTTCGCGCACCGCGAAGCGCGTGCGCGCGACCTTGCCGTCGGGATCGACCCGCACCCGCCGCTCGCCGTTGCCGGCGTCGAAGCGGTCGAGCCGGGCGCTGACGAAATCGCGGCGCACCGGCCAGCGCCCCTGCACCAGCGCCAGATAGCGCTTGTCCATCTTGTGCTGCTTGAGCGCCGCATTGAGCGTGAGCAGCGCCGGGCGCGACTTGGCCAACAGCAGGCAACCGGAGGTGTCGCGGTCGAGCCGATGCACCAGCTCGAGAAACTCGAGATCGTCGCGCACCTGACGCAATGCCTCAATCAAGCCGATCTTGACGCCACTGCCACCGTGCACGGGCAGCCCCGAGGGCTTGTTGATCACCAACCAACCCGGGCCCTCGACGAGCACGCTGCCGGCCAGCAGGTTGCGCAGGTTGTCGCTGACTTCGCGCACCGCTTCCTCGGGGGCCATGCGCAACGGCGGAATACGCACCCGGTCGCCTTCGGCCAGGCGATAGTCGGCCTTGATGCGTTTCTTGTTGACCCGCACCTCGCCCTTGCGAACGATGCGGTAGACCAGGGTGCGCGGGACCCCCTTGAGGCGCGTGTGCAGGAAGTTGTCGATACGTTGTCCCGCGTGGGCCGCGGTTATCTCGACCCATTGAATGTCACGCCCTTCGGCCATTCGGCCCCCTATCTCGTCGCCCATCTCGTCGCCCACCGTGGCCAGCCGGCAATCACCCGACCCGCCGCGCAAAGGGCCATTCTAACCCAACGATGCCGGCTCAGGGTCAATTGCTGCTCCGTCGCTTTGCTGTTATATTCCCAAATCGCTCGAACAGGCTGTCAGGCCTGTTTTCAGCGCCTGCACGACCCGCACGCAGGCCGGAGCGACAAACACGGCGACAGGGCCATGCCTTGCGCCATGCAGTGAAAAGCGAAAAGACGACGCCACGCCCGAGCCCGGGTCGATCCCACCAAGACAGGGAAGGCCGCGCGCCACGGGGATTACCAACACCGTGCCGGAGGCCGGCGTCGGCGAATCGAACAATGCCAGGTGTCTGGCGGTTGTCCGCAGGGCCGGACGGGGAGCATCAATTACCCACCGAGACATGTCCTGTCGCCGCCGCGTACTCAACATGATCTTGCAGCGACGCGCTTTATCGTCGCTGACGACGCACACTCGACATGCGCTGAGCACAGCACGAGCAAGAAGCGATTCGCCGTCGCCGACGCACAAGGAATCGCTGGTTAGATCGACGTGTGGAGACGGTGCGCCGCGTACCACGCCGAGGCAAGGAGTCTAGCAACCTCCTCCCGGCGCCCGGCGCGCCGCACCGCCCACACCGACATTGCAGCAGCGTTGTCCCCAGGCCCGCCTACCGGTGCGAGCCAACTAGCGAGACAACATGAAACGGATGCTCATCAATGCGACCCAGCCCGAAGAGCTGCGCGTCGCGCTTGTCGATGGACAACGCCTGTACGATCTGGATATCGAATCCGGCGCCCGAGAACAGAAGAAAGCCAACATCTATCGCGGCAAGATCACCCGCGTGGAGCCTTCCCTGGAAGCCGCCTTCGTCGATTTCGGCGCCGAGCGTCACGGCTTCCTGCCGCTCAAGGAAATCTCCCGCGAGTACTTCAGCAAGGAGCCCTCCGGTCGCCCCAACATCAAGGAAGTGATCAAGGAAGGCCAGGAAGTCATCGTCCAGGTCGACAAGGAGGAGCGCGGCAGCAAAGGTGCCGCGCTGACCACCTTCATCAGCCTGGCCGGGCGCTTCCTGGTGCTGATGCCCAACAATCCGCGTGCCGGCGGCATCTCGCGGCGCATCGAGGGCGAGGAGCGCAGCCAGCTCAAGGACACCATGGCGCAACTCACGCTGCCCGACAAGGTGGGCGTGATCGTGCGCACCGCGGGCATCGGGCGTAGCGCCGAAGAGCTGCAGTGGGATCTCGACTACCTGGTCCAGGTCTGGGAAGCAATCACCGAAGAAGCCGTCAAGCGCTCCGCCCCCTTCCTGATCTATCGTGAGTCCAACGTGATCATCCGCGCCATGCGCGATTACCTGCGCCAGGACATCGGCGAGGTGCTGATCGACAGTCCCGAGATCCACCAGGAGGCGCTGGGCTTCATTCGCCAGGTGATGCCCTCCTATCAGCAGAAGATTAAGCTCTACGCCGACGACGTGCCGCTGTTCTCGCGCTTCCAGATCGAGAGCCAGATCGAGACTGCCTATCAGCGCGAGGTCAAGTTGCCGTCCGGCGGCTCGGTGGTCATCGACCACACCGAGGCGCTGGTGTCCATCGACATCAACTCGGCACGCGCCACCCGCGGCAGCGACATCGAAGAAACCGCGCTGCAGACCAACTCCGAGGCTGCCGACGAGATCGCCCGCCAGTTGCGCCTGCGCGACATCGGCGGCCTGGTGGTCATCGACTTCATCGACATGGGCCCGGCGCGCAACCAGCGCGACGTCGAGAACCGCATGCGCGACGCCCTCAAGCTCGACCGCGCCCGGGTGCAGATCGGCCGCATCTCGCGCTTCGGCCTGATGGAGATGTCGCGTCAGCGCCTGCGCCCCTCGCTGGGCGAAACCAGCGGCGTGGTCTGCCCGCGCTGCGACGGCCAGGGCACCATTCGCGATGTCCGCTCGATATCGCTGTCGATCATGCGTCTGATCGAAGAGGAGGCGATGAAGGAGCGCAGCGCGCAGATCCGCGCCATCCTGCCGGTCCCGGTCGCCACCTACCTGCTCAACGAGAAGCGCAGCACCCTCGCCGACATCGAGCGGCGTCAGGAGGTCAAGGTCGTCCTGTTGCCGAGCCCGGACATGGATACCCCGCACTACGACGTCCAGCGCCTGCGCGACGACCATATCGACGACGAGGACGAGGCCAGGTCAAGCTTCGAGCTCTCCACCGAGAGCGAAGTCGGCAAGGAGCCCGACCTGTCGCTCGCCAAGCCCATCCAGCGTACCGAAGCGGCCGTCAAGTCCGTGGCGCATACCGCACCCGCGCCCTCCTCGCTGCAGCAACCGCCGGAGACCGCCGCCACCTCCACGCCGGCGCCCCCGGCAACTCCCGTCGAGATCGCCCCGGCGGGACTCGTGTCGCGCTTCATCAAGGGCCTCGGCAAGCTGATCGGCAGTTCCGAAGAAGAGGCCGCCGCGGACCGTCGCCGAGCCCACGTTGAAGCGCGCCCTGACAAGAGCGTCACCCAGCAGCCCAGCGACGCGAGCGCCAACGACGGCGACACACGCAATCAACGCCGCAATAACGGCAACCGCCGGCGGCGCCCGGAAGGCAGCGACAATCGCAACGATACGCGCAGCGACAAAAGCGGCGCCAATGCGCCTTCTCCGGACAACGGCAACGAGCGCAGCGCCAATGCCGGCCGAAACGCCAATCGCAAGCCCGCCGCGCGCCAGGAGCGCACGGCTACGGACGAGAGCGCACGGCGTGGCGACAAGCCCGACAGCAAGCGCAGGAGCGAGGCCAAGGGTGAGCGTTCGCGCGGCGACAAGTCCAGCGATGCCAAGCAGGCCGAGGCCAAGGGTCGCGACACTGCCAAGCCCGCCGAGGGCAGCAACAAGCGCGGCACCGCCGACCAGCCCAGCGATACCGACCAGTCCGCCAACCTCGACAAGCGCAGCAGCACCGAAGGCACGGCCAAGACCGAGGCTGACGGCAAGCCCCAGCGTACCCGAAACAATCCACGCCAGCGCAGCCGCAAGCATGCCCTGAACCCGGCCGCGATCGCCGAGCAGGAGCGGTTACAGGCCGAAGCCGAGCAGTCGCAGGACGTGGAGCAGTCGCAGGACGCGGAAGAGTCGATCCAGGCGCCGGCGGACTCGCCCGTCGCCGCCCATGACGCCGCGCCGGTGAACCAGGTCGACGGCGATGCTCAGCCGGCACAGACACGTGTCGAAAACGCTGCAAGCACCGAGAGTGTCAAGCGCGCCGAAACAGCCGAGCAGGCGCCTGCGCCGCACACGGACGCCGAGCCGCAAGCCGTGCAGCCCGAGGCTGAAAAGCAGACCGCCGACGACCGCAACGCCACCGAGTCACCGGCAACCACGAGCGCCGATACCGGCAATCCCCCGGCAACCGCTCAAGAAAGCGAAACCAAGAGCGACGCTGCCCAGGCGGAGCCCAAGCGCACGAGATCCCGGCGAGCGCAGCGCGCGTCGCAAGCCGACACGACCGACGTCACCAGCGAACCGGGCGCCGAGGAGCGTTCAGCAGACGCGACACCGGCTGATACTTCGTCGGCGCCGACGGCCGACGAGACCGCAGCGGTCCCGGCTGCGGCCGATCGGGAGGAAGCGGCGCTCGCCGACGATGCGCAATCGGCAACCGACCAGGACGCCTCCCAGGCCCCGGAGCAAGCGACGCAGGCTGATGCCGATCAGCGCCAGGCGCCCGGCGGCGAGACCACGGGCAGCGCCGCCGACGCCGGTGAGCGCGCCGCACGTCGTCGTCAGCGCCGTCGTGCCCACAACGATCCGCGCCTGAAGCGTCACCAGGAGAGCGGCCAGACCGAAGACAGCTGCTAGCAGCCTGTCGGACTTAACGCTGATCTGCTGCGAAACCCGGGCTTTCGGCCAATTTCATTCGCTCTGATTCGTTAAATAGCGCGCTATTCGCCTCATCAGATCGATCAACTTGTCTCGAAATCCGCTTTTCTCGCGACGATCGGTCAAATCCGACAGACTGCTCGGGCGTTGGACGCCGAGCCGCAGAAAGCCCGCGACCTGATCGGTCGCGGGCTTTTTGGTGCCATTCTCGGCGATTGCCGCGAAATCAGCTCATCAGCGCAGCGTGCGGCGATCGACGAACGTCGTCAGCGCACGGATCAGGTAATCGATGTCCTGGCTGCCGGCCGTCTCGCGGATCGAATGCATCGCCCACTGCGGCACCCCCACGTCGAGGGTCGGCACCCCTAGCTCGGCGGCGGTGAGCGGGCCGATCGTGCTGCCGCAGGCCATGTCGGCGCGCGCCGCGAAGGTCTGCACCGGCACCCCCGCCTCACGGCACAGCTCGCGGAACAGCGCCGCCGTTTCGCTGGTCGTCGCATAGCGCTGATTGGCGTTGACCTTGATGACCGGCCCCCCGTTGATCGTCGGCCCATGCCCCGCATCGTGCTTGTCGGGAAAGTTGGGATGCAGCGCATGGGCATTATCGCAGGAGACCAGCCGCGAGGCCTGGATCAGCCGCGCGAGACCCTCCTCGCCGGCATCGCCGCATTGCGCATTGACCCGGCGCAGCACATCGCCGAGAAAGGGCCCCTGAGCGCCGCTGGCACTGGCGCTGCCGACCTCCTCATGATCGTTGGCCACCAGCAGCGCGCCCTGGGAACCGTCACCGCCGAGCAGCGCCTCGATGGCGCAGAAGCACGACAGCAGATTGTCGAGCCGCGCACTGGCGATCAACTCGCCATCAATGCCCACGCGACTCGCGCCCTGTACATCGTAAAGACACAGCTCGAACGCCAGCACTTCGACGCTCTCGAGATTGTGCTGCTCATACAGCCAGCGCTTGAGCAGCCCCTCGAAGCCGGTCTCGCCGCCGCCCTGCCACAAGACCGGCGCCATTTGGGTCTGGGCGTTGAGGGCACGGCCATTGTTGGCTTCACGGTCAAGATGTATCGCCAGATTGGGGATCGTCGCGATGGCGCGATCGACATTGATCAGCACGCCTTGGGTGCGGCCATCAGCGCGTCGCACATGCACACGCCCGGCCAACCCCAGGTCACGATCGAACCAGGGGGCCAGCAGCGCACCGCCGTAGACCTCGACCCCGAGTTGCAGCCAGCCGTGGCCGGCCTGCGCCGCATTGGGTTTCAGTCGCAACCCGGGACTGTCGGTATGCGCACCGATCATGCGCAGCGTCTCCAGCTTGCCAGACGGCAACTGTAAAGCGATCAACGAAGAATCGTTGCGGGTCACGTAAACGCGATCGCCCGGGCTCAGCGACCACGCCTGGGTCTCATCCAGGCGCCGATAGCCGGCCTGTTCGAGGCGTCTCGCCATGTTGGACGTGGCATGCCAAGGTGTCGGGGAGCGCCGCAGAAATGTCAGGAGGCGTTCCAGAGTCGGGTCTTGGAGCATGCGGATCCTCATCTTGGGTCTGTGTATGGCGACACAGGCTGCTACAATGCCGAATCGGCTCGTGCCAGCCTCGCTTGCGCCGGTCACTAACGAATCAGAGTGTACATGAAACCGGGAGTGCTTCATCAATGAGCCTGACTGCAGCCATTCAGCGCGTATGGATCCTGTGCTTACTGAGCGCGTTGAGTGTACCGGCATTCGCCGGCCCGAGTCCGAGCCCCACGGATGCCCAGCGGCAAGCCTCGGTCGAGATCGCTGAATCACTGAAGTATGGACACTATGCCGACGTCAAACTCGACGATACCTGGTCGCAGCGTGCCTTCAACCGGTTGCTGGACGTGCTCGACCCACAGCGCGCCTACCTGCTCAAACGCGATGTCACGGCTTTCGATGATCTGCGCAATTCCATCGACGAGGCGATCAGTGAAGGCCAGCTCGAGCGGGTCTACGCCCTTTATGAGCGTTATCAGTCGCGCCTGGAAACGCGCCTCGAATGGCTGCTGGCACAACTCGAGAACGGCTTCAGTTTCGATTACACCGGCAACGAGCGGCTGCTGATCGACCGCCAGGGCGAACCCTGGGCCGGCAACCAGCAAGCACTCGACCGGCTGTGGCAGAAGCGCCTGAAGAACGCCGCCCTGTCGCTGTCGCTCAGCGATCAGTCGAATCAGGAGGTCAAGGACACGCTCGTGGACCGCTACCAGGGGCAGCTCGCGCGGCTGCGCCAGACCAACTCCGAGGATGTCTTCGAGCTGTTCATGGCCGCCGTCACCGGCACCGTCGATCCACATACCGAGTATCTATCGCCACGCCAGGGGGAATCCTTCGACATTCAGATGCGCCTGTCGCTGGAAGGCATCGGTGCGCTGCTCCAGACCGAGGGCGAATACGTCAAGGTTTCGAGCCTGGTGCCCGGGGGGCCGGCCGACAAGGGCGGCGCCCTGCAACCGGCGGATCGCATCGTCGGCGTCGGCCAGGGCGAAAGCGGCGAGATGGTCAACGTCGTCGGCATGCGCCTTGATGACGTGGTCGAGTTGATCCGAGGCCCCAAGGGCACCACCGTGCGCCTCGACGTCATTCCCGCCAAGGCGGTCGACGTGACCCGCTCGCAAGTCGTCAAGATCGTGCGCGACACCGTGAAACTGGAAGACCAGGCAGCCAGCAGCGAAGTCATCGAGATCGAACGCGAGGATGGCAAGCATCGCATCGGGGTGATCGATATCCCCACCTTCTACGTCGATTTCGATGCCTGGCAGGCCGGCGAGGAGGATTATCGCAGCTCGACGCGCGATGTCGCCAAGGAGATCGCCAACCTCAAGGCCGCCAATGTCGAGGGGATTCTGCTCGACCTGCGCAACAATGGCGGCGGCGCGCTGCAGGAAGCCAACTCGCTGGTCGGCCTGTTCATCGATCGCGGCCCGACCGTGCAGGTCCGCGATGCACGCGGTCGCATCAGTCTGTATGGCGACACCGACAGCGGCGTCGCCTATGATGGCCCACTCGGCGTACTGGTCAATCGTCTGTCCGCCTCGGCCTCGGAGATTCTTGCCGGCGCGATTCAGGATTACGATCGCGGGCTGGTCATCGGCAGCCAGACCTTCGGCAAGGGCACCGTGCAGACCTTGAGCGACCTCAGCCATGGCCAGCTGAAGCTGACCCGCGCGAAGTTCTACCGTGTTTCCGGCGAAAGCACCCAACTGCGCGGCGTAACACCGGATATCAGCTTCCCCAGCCTGGTCGACCCCGAGATGATCGGCGAAAGCAGCCTGGACAACGCCCTGCCCTGGGACACCGTCCGTGCCGTTGAATATCGCGATTACGGCAATCCGGAACGCTACCTGAGCACCCTCAAGGCCCGCCATCAGGCGCGCATCGCACAAGACCCCAACTTCGTCTACCTCGAAGAGCAGTCCGCGCTGATCAAGACTTTGCGCGATCAGCAGACCACCGTCAGCCTCAACCGCGAGCAGCGCCAGCGCGAAATGGATGCCCAGGAGAGTGAGCAACTGGCGCTCGAAAACCGTCGCCGTCAAGCGTTGGGACTCGATCCGCTGGAAGACTGGACGCAGACCCGTGACAGCGCCGCCCAGCAGAACACCGAGGATGATCAAGGTGACGAGGATGACGAGACAGCCGACCCCATCGACCGGGCCCAGGTGATCGAGGGTTCCGAGATCGTTCTCGATTATGCGCGGCTCAGCGGCGCCAGCTGAATCACCGCTATCGGGGCCTGGATCGCGACTGCACCGCGAGGTCATCGGCTATAGCGCGCTCGAATCGTCGAGCCGACTTCGAGAAGCAGGCATGTCGATTCAGAGCGCTGTTCGCATGCTGGTGGGTGCAGGTCTCATCCTGGGTTTCGCGTTCGGCGGCGTTCAGGCCCACGCGGCGGACTGCCCTCCCGGCGGTCCGGCACAGCGTCAGGCAGCGCTGGCCCAACTGTCGGCGCGCATAGCGCGCTGGGATGAAGCCTACTACCAGGATGGCAGGCGGTTGGTCGAAGACGGCGTCTACGATGCCGCCAAGCGGCGCCAGCTCGACTGGCGAACCTGCCTGCAAGAGGCCGGCAACGAAAGCGTCGGGCGACCCCTGCCATCCACCACCGCCCCACTCGTCGCCCATCCCATCGCCCAGACCGGCCTGGACAAGGCCGATTCCCGTCAGGCCGTGGCGAACTGGCTGGCCGATCGAGACGATCGCTCGCTATGGGTTCAGCCCAAGGTCGACGGCGTCGCCGTCACTCTGGTGTACCGAGGTGGCACGCTCAGTGCGGCGATCAGCCGTGGCGATGGCGTGCAGGGGCAGGACTGGTTGACTCAGGCCAGGCTTATCGAGGCCATTCCCGAGCGGCTGAACGCCGCGCCCGATCGCGTGATCCTGCAAGGCGAGCTGTATGCCAAGCGTCCCGGTCACGTGCAGGCCCGCGACGGCACCGATGGCGCACGCGCTGCCGTCGTCGGCTTGATGGCCCGGGAGCGACTCGACAAGTCTGCGGCGGCCTCGATCGGCCTGTTCGTCTGGGATTGGCCGAACGGTGCAGCCGAGTTGCCGGCTCGCAATGCGCAACTCGCTGCCTGGGGCTTTAGCGATGCCCAGGCCTATTCACTGCCGGTCGATACGCTCGCCGAGGTCGTCGCCCAGCGCCAGGCATGGTTCAACTCACCGCTGCCCTTCGCCAGCGACGGTATCGTGCTGCGCCAGAGTCGCCGCCCCGCCGCAGCGACCTGGCGGCCCGAACCGCCGGGCTGGGCGCTGGCCTGGAAATACCCGGCCCAGCGCACCCTGGCCGTGGTCGAGGGAATCGATTTTTCGGTGGGTCGTACCGGACGAATCACCCCGGTCGCCGAGCTCGCGCCGGTCACGCTCAACGATCGTACGGTAAGCCGGGTCAGCCTGGGTTCGCTGGATCGCTGGCGCGAACTCGACGTGCGCCCCGGCGATCAACTCCGCGTGGCGCTTGCGGGATTGACCATCCCCCAGGTCGACGGCGTGGTGCTCAGGCGCCAGCCGCGCCCGGCGATCGACGCCCCCGAGGCCGACGACTACGGGCCGTGGAGCTGCCTGACGCCGGGGCCGGGATGTCGGGAACAGTTCGTCGCCCGACTCGACTGGCTATCGAGCGATCAGGGACTCGACCTGACCGGCATCGGCGAAGGCACCTGGCTGCAGTTGGTCGAAAGCGGCCTGGTCGATGACCTGCTCGCCTGGCAGACGCTCGACCGGGCGACCCTCGAAGCGCTGCCTGGCGTCGGCGAGGCACGTGCGAGGCAATGGCTGGAAAGCTTCGAAGATGCGCAGCGGCGGCCGGTCATCGCCTGGCTCCGGGCCCTGGGGCTACCGCCGGTCGATGAAGAGGTGCTCAGGCAGGCCAGCCCAACGCTGAGCCTCGCCGCGTTGAGACAGCGCACCATCGCGCAATGGCAACGCGCCGAAGGCATCGGCCCGGTACGCAGCGAGGCGCTCTGGCGCTTTCTCAACGGCCCGCAGACAGCACCATTGCTTGAGCGCCTGGTCGCGGAGCATAACCTCACGCCTTGATCCCGCATTCGGCATGGCGGCGCAGGCGATGCTCGCCTGAGGAGGCATTCAGATGTTATCGAGCGTACCGGCACCGGAAAGGCTGAGCATGCGCAGGAACTCGCGGCGCGTCGCCGGGTCCTTGCGGAAGCTGCCCAGCATGCGACTGGTCGCCAGACTCGCACCGGGCTTATGGATGCCGCGCGTGGTCATGCATTGGTGAGAGGCTTCTATGACCACGCCGACACCCAGCGGGCGCAACACGTCGTGCAACGTGTCGGCGATCTGCACGGTCATCTTTTCCTGGATCTGCAGGCGCTTGGCATAGATCTCGACCAGCCGCGCCAGCTTGGAAATGCCAACCACGCGACGATCGGGGATATAGCCGATATGCGCCTTGCCGATAATCGCCGCCATGTGATGCTCGCAGTGACTCTCGAAGCGGATGTCGTTCATCACGATCATCTCGTCATAGCCTTCGACTTCCGAGAAAGTACGCTCGAGAATCACCGCCGGATCGGCGTTATAGCCGGCAAAAAACTCTTCATAGGCACGCACGACCCGCGACGGCGTATCCAGCAACCCCTCTCTGTCGGGATCGTCACCGGCCCATTGAATCAAGGTGCGTACAGCCTGTTCCGCCGCTTCGCGACTGGGAGGATTCTTTGACATTCCAATCCCTCATTGGATCAAACAAGTTCGAGTGCCGGTCCAGTTGGACGTGCCGCGGCGACTGCGGCGGCAAGCAGGCCGGTCGTGGCCGCGAAAGCATATCATGATTGCAGCGCCCGTCGTGCATCGGGCTTGCGCGCTCAGGGCGATCGCACGTCGGTAATCGATCGCATTTGAAGAAATTAGAGCGGGCCGGTATTACTAGGCATTTGGTTCGAGCGTCACTATGCCTCAGTCTTCACAGCCTCTCATGGATGTCTTCGTCTCCGTTACCGATCCTCGCCAGTCCAACAAGGTCCAGCACTCCTTGCCGGAAGTGCTCACCGTGGCGGCCTGTGGCATCCTGGTCGGCGCCGATACCTTCGAGGAGATCGAGCTCTGGGCCCAAGAGAAGCAAGCCTGGTTACGCCAGCATCTCTCCTTACCCAACGGCATCCCATCACATGATACCTTCGCACGCCTCTTTGGTTTGATGGACCCCAAGGAGTTCGAGCATGCCTTCCGTTGCTGGGTGGCGGGGGCGCTGCCTGGCCTCTCGCCCCAGGTCGTCGCGTTGGATGGCAAAACCAGCCGGCGGTCGGCGAAGGCGTGTGAAGGGCCTCTGCACTGGGTCAGCGCGTTCGCGGCGGCTGCCGGGGTCATCCTCGGCCAGCAGGCGACACCGGCCAAGTCGAACGAGAAGACCGCCATTCCGGAGCTGCTGGCCACGTTGGCCCTGGAGGGATGTATCGTGACGATCGATGCCATGGGGACCCAACCCAGCATCGCGCAGGCGATTCGCGACCGTGGGGCGGACTATGTGCTGGCAGTGAAGGATAATCAGCCACAGCTCAATGCGGCGATAAACGACTTTTTCGAGCTGTTCCAGTCAGCGCCGCCGGACAAGACGCCCCATCACGTCAGCGAAGCGGTCAGCAAGGATCACGGACGGCTGGAAACGCGCCGCTGCTACGTCTTTGATGCGTTGGAATGCTTGCCCGCCCCCACGCGCTGGCCGGACCTGCGTTGCTTTGCGGTCATCGAATCGACACGCGAGAGGCAGGGCAGGATGACCCGGGAACGGCGTTACTACATCTGCAGCCTGGTGCCCGATGCCGAGCAACTGGCCGCGGCAGTCCGTCAGCACTGGGGGATTGAGGACCGCGTGCACTGGTGTCTTGACGTGACGTTTGCTGATGATCAGATGCGAGCCCGCACGGGCCATGCGGCGCACAACTTAGCCATCCTCAAGCGCCTGACCCTCAACCTGATCCGCCTGGATCCGGCGAAGCGCAAAGGCAGCTTCAAGACCAAGCGGATCATCGCAGCGACGTCAGATGAATACCGGGCTCATCTGCTGGGCCTTGAATGAGAATAGATCGCTACGTGCGATTGCCCTGCTTGCGCGCTTGACACGCCACCCTGCTACACAGTCAGCTAGTCGGGCAATGCAAAGGGACCGCCATGCAGCCAACCGAACATCAGTGTCTAATTTCCGTGGGATCCAATATCGATCCGCAGCGCAACATCGAGCGGGCGCGGGACATTCTCGCCCGGGAATCCCGCCTGATCGCCAGCGCGACGGTCATCGAAACGAAGCCGGTGGGCTATCAGGACCAGGCCAACTTCCTCAACGGTGCCTTTCTGGTCGCGACGCCGCTCGATTGTGCGAGCTTCCGCGACTATCTCAAGCGCGTCGAGGACCGTCTGGACCGCATACGCGGACCGATAAAATCGGGACCTCGGACCATCGATCTGGATATCGTGGCGTGGAACGGCCGGGTGATCGACGCCAGCGGCCTGGAGGAAGACTACGTAAGAATTCCCGTCGACGAACTAATCGCCAAGACGCACCTGACCCTGGAACGCAGCGAGGGCGACCATGCCGCGACTCGGCGATAGCCGATTGCCCCGCTGGCCGGTAGACGGCGTATTTGGCAACAACAAAAACCTATATGACTTAGTGGCTGGGGAACCTATATGATGATCTTGCTCGAGAAAATTAGCTTCGTCGAGCAAACACAAGGGGATGATGATGCTAGATGTCGAAAATACACGTCCGGAAGGCCAGGGCCATGGGCTGCTTTGTCCTACCTGCAGGGTCGATCTACTCATGAGCGAACGCCAGGGCATTGAGATCGACTACTGTCCCAAGTGCAGGGGGGTCTGGCTGGATCGCGGTGAGCTCGACAAGATCATCGAGCGAAGCGCTAGCGAAGAGGTCCGGGGTGCGCAGGCGCAACCCACGCCACAGGGGCCGTCTTATCCGTCTCAAGGCCACTACGATAACAGTCATGGTTCGGGACATGGTGGTGGACACGGTCATGGTGGTGGACACGGTCATGGTGGTGGACACGGTCAAAGCCGCAGACACGGATCATTCCTCAGACGGCTGTTCGACTAACGATATTCGCTCATGATACAAGGTCGAGTTTCGCATCGCCGGGCTTTAACTGACGACGGGAGTTGACCGTGAGTATAGAGCATTCACACGCAGCGACAGCTTCGCCGGGGACCGCCGCCGGGCGACACAAGAGCAGGCTCATAGTAGCTCTTGCTCTGACGACGACTTTCATGGCAGTCGAGGTTATTGGCGGTCTCTGGACGGGAGCCTAGCGCTTCTAGCCGATGCGGCGCATACGCTTACGGACGCGGGCGGTCTCGCCCTGGCACTGATCGCCATCCGTTTCGCGAAGCGCGAAACGACGACAATGATTGGAGCTGCGGCTGGACGTGCTTGAACAACGGGCTGATTTCCCTGAAAATCCTGCCCCGGTTAAAACGGAGATCGCCATGGGAAGACACGGCCACCATGACCGCGGGTATCGCAATACTTACGGTCGGAGCGATGATCGCGATCCGATGATGACGGGCGGGCCTGTCGATTGCAATGCTAGTCCGAGCCGGCTGCGAATGGCCGTCGTTCTTGTCGGTCTCGCTCTGTGGTCGCTGCTCGCCTTGATCGGTTACGCGCTTGTCGATCCCGTGCTCGGCTGGATCGCGATCAGCGCCGGCCTCCTGGAGGATGGCGGAAAGAGCCTGGCAACTGCCGCCGGCGTCGGGAAGGAGGTCGGCAACTTCGTCGATGGTTTGAACGTCAGCGGCCTTTCGGGACAAGTTATCGCCTTGCTACGAGTCATCGCCAGGCCGGCCATTATTGTTTTCTGGGCGATCGGCGCCCTTACCCTCATTGCCGCGCCCGTGATCCTGCCAAGGCTCGGCCGGTTACTTGGCGCGCGCCGACACTGACCGTAGTTCAGAGAGCTTTGGACGACATATCGCGCTGCGGCATAGAAAAGGCGGTGGCTCCCCGAGCAGGACTCGAACCTGCGACCCAATGATTAACAGTCATTTGCTCTACCAACTGAGCTATCGGGGAACGACGGATGCGGTGGTGGTATTCGTAGGCTTGGCTCCCCGAGCAGGACTCGAACCTGCGACCCAATGATTAACAGTCATTTGCTCTACCAACTGAGCTATCGGGGAACAACGAATACCCTGTGCGACCGGCAACGATCGAACGTTGCAAGTTGGCTCCCCGAGCAGGACTCGAACCTGCGACCCAATGATTAACAGTCATTTGCTCTACCAACTGAGCTATCGGGGAACAATGCCGGAGCACGCGGCGTAGTATACGGATCGAGGCTCTCCCGTCAAGGCCTCGCCCCGCCGGGCCGGCAGCCGCGCATTAAAAACGCCCATCGGGAAAACCGGCGGGCGTTTCGCAATACCTGGTGGCTACGCCCTGATTCGAACAGGGGACCCCATCATTATGAGTGATGTGCTCTAACCAGCTGAGCTACGTAGCCAACCGCGCTCGGGCGCCACCACGACGGATCGCGATGTTCGTCAGCGGGGGCGAATTATGCACGCGGGCCGCCGACGTGACAAGTCCCGAGCCGCTTGCCTTATTGGCCGATATTCAGCGCCTGCTTGACCGCCGGCAGCCCCGGTTCGCCATCGACGGTGGTCACGCCCTCAAGCCAGTCGTCGAGCACCTGCGGGTTATCCTGCAGCCAGTTGCGCGCCGCCGCCGAGGGCTGTTCACCGCCGTCCATGATCGCCCCCATGATCTGGTTTTCCATCGCCAGCGTGAAGGTCAGATTCTCGAGCAGTCGACCCACGTTGGCACACTCCTCCACGTAACCGCCGCGCGTGTTGGTGTAGACCGTCGCCCCGCCCAGATCGGGGCCGAAATAGTCGTCGGCGCCTTTCAGGTAGGCCATGTCGAAGTTGGTGTTCATGGGATGCGGCTCCCAGCCCAGGAAGACCATCCATTCGTCGCTGGTGGTCTTGGCCTTGAGCTCGGCAAGCATGCCCGCTTCGGAAGAGTCGACCAGTTGCCAGTCGCCGAGGCCGAAGGCGTCGTTGTCGATCATGTCCTGGATGATCAGGTTGCCGTCATTGCCGGCCTCGATGCCATAGAGGCGCTTGCCGAACTTGTCGGCGTAATCGTCGAGATCGGCCACCGAAGTCACCCCGGCATCGTAAACGTATTGCGGGACGGCCAGCGTGTACTTGGCGCCCTCGAGGTTGGCCGCCACGCGATCGACGTCACCCTTGTCGATGTAGGGATCGCTGATCGAGGCCATCGAGGGCATCCAGTTGCCGAGAAAGACATCGAAATCGCCGTTCTTCATGCCCGAATAGGCGATCGGCACCGAGACCGTATCGCTCCCGGCCTCGTAACCCAGCCCTTGCAGCACCTCGCTGGCCAAAGCCGTGGTCGCGGTGATGTCGGTCCAGCCCACCTCGGCGAAATCGACGCTCCGGCAACTGTCGGGCACGGCCGCCAGCGTCAAGGGAGAGGCGGCGACCAACAGGCCACCGGCGAGCAATTTGATTGAGGTCTTATCGTGCATTGACTGTCTCCTGCGTGTGGCGCCTGCCGCCAGGGTGGCAACAGGCAGTTCAATAACATTGAATTATGCGATACTCGACTTCGCATTCCACTATACAATATATTTTTATTGATTGAACGTTCAATAAAAACATTGCAGACTATACTCCATCAGGGCGTGGAGCGACGGAATGCCCTTTCAACGACCACCGCTCAGCCCGGGGCGAGCCAGCAGAGGAGAAGTGCCCGGTGCCCAAAGTCGGAATGGAACCGATTCGCCGTCAGCAACTGATCAAGGCGACCATGAACGCGATCGACGAGGTCGGCCTGGCCGACGCCACCGTGGCCCGCATCGCCAAGCGCGCGGGCGTCTCGGCCGGCATCATCAGCCATTACTTCGGTGGCAAGGATGGCCTGCTCGAGTCCACCATGCGCCAGATTCTCAACGATCTAGGCAGCGCGGTGGCCGAGCGCCGTGCCGCTGCCGCCGAGGACACCCCGCAAGCGCACATACGCGCCATCATCGACGGCAACTTCGACCGCAGCCAGGTCAATCAATCGGTGATGAAGACCTGGCTGGCATTCTGGGCATCGAGCATGCACCAGCACGACTTGCAGCGCCTGCAGCGGGTCAACGACCGGCGCCTGTACTCCAACTTGTGCAGCCAGTTCCGGCGTTGCCTGAACAAGCAGGACGCCCGCCGCGCCGCACGCGGGCTGGCGGCGATGATCGACGGCCTGTGGCTGCGCGGCGCGCTGGCGCCGGAGGGCCTCGACGTCGACCGGGCGCGCCGCCTGGCCTATGACTATCTGGACGAACAACTGGCTCAAAGGGAGTGTTTCGCCTGACCGGCGGCTCGCTCGAGGCCCGTTCAAACGCACCTAGGGAGACTTCCATGGCATCATTGCAGACACAGCAACTCTACATCGGCGGACGCCGGGTGGACGCCACGTCCGGCGAGACCTTCGACAGCATCAACCCCGCCAATGGCCAGGTGCTGGCGAGTATTCAGCAAGCCTCGCCGACCGACGTCGACAGCGCCGTGGCCTCGGCCCATGAAGGCCAGAAGATCTGGGCGGCGATGACCGGCCTCGAACGCAGCCGCATCCTGCATCGCGCCGTCGCCCTGCTGCGCGAACGCAACGACGAGATCGCGCATCTGGAAACGCTCGACACCGGCAAGCCGATCAGCGAAACCACCAGCGTCGACATCGTCACCGGCGCCGACTCGCTGGAATACTACGCCGGCCTCGCCCCGGCCATCGAAGGCCGGCAGATCCCGCTGCGCGAGGACTCCTTCGTCTATACCCGTCGCGAGCCGCTGGGCGTGATCGGCGCCATCGGCGCCTGGAACTATCCGATTCAGATCGCCTGCTGGAAGAGCGCGCCGGCGCTGGCCGCCGGCAACGCGGTGGTCTTCAAGCCCAGCGAGGTCACCCCGCTGACCACCATGATGCTGGCCGAGATCCTCACCGAAGCCGGCCTGCCGGATGGCGTCTTCAACATCGTCCACGGCGACGGCCGGGTCGGCGAGATGCTCACCCACCATGCCGACATCGACAAGATCACCTTCACCGGCGAAGCCGGCACCGGCAAGAAGGTCATGGCCGCCGCCGCCGGTTCGACGCTCAAGGAAGTGACCATGGAACTCGGCGGCAAGTCGCCGCTGATCGTCTTCGACGATGCCGATCTCGATCGCGCCGCCGATGCCGCGATGATGGCCAACTTCTACTCCAGCGGCCAGGTCTGCACCAACGGCACCCGGGTCTTCGTCCATCGCTCGATCAAGAGCGCCTTCGAAGCCAAGATCCTCGAGCGCGTCAAGCGCATCAAGGCCGGCGATCCGCTGGACGAAACCAGCAACTTCGGCCCGCTGGTCAGCTTCGATCATCTCGACAAGGTGATCGGCTATCTCGAAGCCGGCAAGCAGGAAGGTGCCCGCCTGCTGATCGGCGGCGAGCGCTGGGTGCACGACGACTACGCCAAGGGCGCCTGGGCCGCACCGACGGTGTTCACCGATTGCCGCGACGACATGCGGATCGTGCGTGAGGAAATCTTCGGCCCGGTGATGGCGATCCTCGCATTCGACGACGAGGACGAGGTGGTACGTCGCGCCAACGCCACCCGCTACGGGCTGGCGGCCGGTCTGTTCACCGAGCGTCTGAATCGCGCCCACCGGGTCATCCACCGGCTCGAGGCGGGCATCTGCTGGATCAACACCTGGGGCGATTCCCCCGCCGAGATGCCGGTCGGCGGTTACAAGGAATCGGGCATCGGCCGCGAGAACGGCCTGTCATCCCTCGATCAATATACCCAGATCAAGTCCGTGCAGATCGAGATGGGCCCCTTCCCGGCCGTCTTCTAGAAGCCTGCCGCCAAGGGCCGGACCGCCCGGCCCGGCCGATTCACCGCGCCACGCTGAAAACGACAAAGGAGGGCCGCTCATGCCCCAGGCTCGCGAATACGATTACATCATCATCGGCGCCGGTTCGGCCGGCAACGTGCTGGCCACCCGGCTCACCGAGGATCCCGATGTCCAGGTACTGCTGCTCGAGGCGGGCGGCCCGGACTATCGTTTCGACTTTCGCACCCAGATGCCGGCGGCGCTGGCCTATCCACTCCAGGGCAAGCGCTACAACTGGGCCTTCGAAACCGATCCCGAGCCCTACATGAACGATCGTCGCATGGAGTGCGGGCGCGGCAAGGGCCTGGGCGGCTCGTCGCTGATCAACGGCATGTGCTACCTGCGCGGCAATGCGCTGGACTACGACAGCTGGGCCAAGACACCCGGGCTCGAGGACTGGAACTACCTCGCATGCCTGCCCTACTTCAAGCGCGCCGAGAGCCGCGATATCGGTCCCGACGACTATCACGGCGGCGACGGTCCGGTCTCGGTGGCCACCCCCAAGCGGGGCAACAACGAGCTCTACGGCGCCTTCATCCAGGCCGGCATCGAAGCCGGCTACCCGGCCACCGAGGACGTCAACGGCTACCAGCAGGAAGGCTTCGGTCCGATGGACCGCACCACCACGCCCAATGGGCGTCGCGCCTCCACGGCACGCGGCTACCTGGACATCGCCAAGCAGCGTTCCAACCTGACCATCGAAACCCACGCGCTGACCGATCGCATCCTGTTCGAGGGCAAGCGTGCGGTGGGCGTGGCTTATGCCCGCAAGGGCCAGCCCCAGGAAGTGCACGCACGCCGCGAGGTGCTGCTGTGCGGCGGCGCCATCGCCTCGCCGCAGATCCTGCTGCGCTCGGGGGTCGGCAATCCCCGACACCTCAAGGAGTACGACATCCCGCTGGTCCACGCACTGCCGGGCGTCGGCGAAAACCTTCAGGATCACCTGGAGATGTACATCCAGTACGCGTGCAAGAAGCCGATTTCGCTCTACCCGGCGCTCAAGTGGTACAACCAGCCGAAGATCGGCGCCGAGTGGCTGTTCAACGGCACCGGCATCGGCGCCAGCAACCAGTTCGAGGCGGCCGGCTTCATTCGCACCAACGACGCCGAAAAGTGGCCCAACCTGCAGTACCACTTCCTGCCGATCGCCATCAGCTACAACGGCAAGAGCGCGGTCCAGGCCCATGGCTTCCAGGCCCACGTCGGCTCGATGCGCTCGATGAGCCGCGGGCGGATTCGCCTGACCTCGCGCGATCCCCAGGCGGCCCCCAGCATCCTGTTCAACTACATGTGTCACGACAAGGACTGGGAAGAGTTCCGCGACGCCATCCGCATCACCCGCGAGATCATCAACCAGCCGGCGATGGACGCATACCGCGGCCGCGAGATCTCGCCCGGCCCCGATGTGCAGAGTGACGCCGAACTCGACGAATTCGTCCGCCAGCATGCCGAGACCGCCTATCATCCCGCCGGCTCCTGCAAGATGGGCCATGACGACATGGCGGTGGTCGACGGCGCCGGCCGCGTTCACGGCCTCGAAGGGCTGCGCGTGATCGACGCTTCGATCATGCCGGTCATCACTACCGGCAACCTCAACGCGCCGACGATCATGATCGCCGAGAAGATGGCCGACAAGGTCCGTGGCCGCAAGCCATTGCCCAAGGCCGAGGTGGCCTATTTCGTCGCCGGCGACACCCCGGCCCGTGGCACACCCGCGTCTTCGGCGACCACGTGATAGCCGAGATCGTGAGCCATGCCGATCATCGCACTCTCCGTCAGTTCGAGCTCCATGGCCGAGACCGGCAAGCTGCACTCGGTCGGCGACTCGCGCTCAAGATCAGCGCGCGACCCGAGACGTCAGCGAAACCAGCCTCTCCACCACGATACGGCTCAGCGATCCACCACGCCGCGTTGCTCGGCGATGGCCTCGAATGCCTGGCGATCGCGGTCCTTGAAGAAGCACAGCGTTACCTGCAATTCGTACCTATTCAGCGCCTCGTCCAGCGTATCGATCACGATAGGCGCGGCTTCGTCGAAGGGGTAGCCGTAGATCCCGGTCGAGATCGCCGGGAAGGCGACACTACGGCAGTCATGCTCGGCGGCCAGTGCCAGGGCATTGCGGTAGCAGTTGGCCAGCAGCCGCGACTTGTCCTGGGTCTTGGCGTAGACCGGGCCGACCGTGTGGATCACGTAACGTGCCGGCAGTTCGAAGCCCTCGGTCAGGGCGACCTCGCCATCGGGCAGCCCACCGGGCCACTGCGTCTCACGCAGCGCCAGACAGGCCTGCTTGAGCTGGGGACCGGCGGCGCGGTGAATCGCGCCATCGACGCCACCCCCACCCTTCAGCGAAGGGTTGGCGGCGTTGACGATGGCGTCGACCCCCAGTCGGGTGATGTCGCCGGCGATCACCTCGACGCGCCGATCGAGCAGAGTGACGGACATGGCAACCTCCGTATTCGAGTGCTATGCCGACAGCCTAGCAGTGGATGGCCGCGACGGGTCGTCCAGCGCCCGCCGGTGACCTCGATGAAGCTATCCGCGGTATACCAGGCCTCCTCGGAGAGCAGCCAGAGAATCGCCCGGGCGATCTTTTCGGTCTGCCCGCCACGCTGCATGGACACCCTCTATCCTTGAGGTGCGCGAGGATGCCGGCGTTGTCGACCAGCGCCGCCAGCGCGACGGTCAAGGAGCAGGCCCTCACGATCCGGGTAGACAGCCACAACGCCGGCCGCCATTGACGCGCCAGGCACGGCACTCGATGCTGCGGGAACCCTGCGACATCCGTCGTTCAACTTTCACCAACGAGTCGCCCATGCCCGCTATCCGTCCCGACCCGCGCATCCTGTTTCGTCTCGCAGCGTTGCTAAGCCCTTACCGCTGGCGCCTGGCCGGAGCCGGCATCGCGCTGCTAATCGCCTCGGCCAGCGTGCTGGTCATGGGCCAGGGACTGCGCCTGGTGATCGATCGCGGGTTCATGGCCGAAGACGCCGGCCAACTCAACCGGGCCCTGGCCGGTCTGCTGGTGGTGGTGGCGCTGCTCGCCGTGGCCTCGGCGACGCGCTATTACCTGATCACCTGGATCGGCGAGCGGCTGGCCGCCGACCTGCGGCGTCGGGTCTTCGATCACCTGCTGACGCTGGAGCCCGACTTCTTCGAGAACAGCCGTACTCCGCACGGCGGCGCCGGCGAGATCCAGTCGCGACTGACCGCCGACACCAGCGTGCTGCAGAGCCTGTTCGGCTCATCGCTGTCGGTGGCGCTGCGCAACCTGCTGATGCTGCTCGGGGCGATCGTGCTGATGCTGGTCACCCAGCCCTGGTTGAGTGCGCTGGTGCTGCTGGGCATTCCCGCCACGGTGTTGCCGATCTTGTGGTTCGGGCGCCGAGTGCGTCGCCTGTCGCGGCACAGCCAGGACCGGGTCACCGAGCTGGGACGCTATGCCGGCGAGGCCCTGGGAGGCATCCGCACCCTGCAGGCCTTCGGCCACGAGGCGATCGACCGGCGCGATTACGCACGCACCGCCGAGGCGGCGTTTCGGGTGGCGATTGCGCGCACCCGCCAGCGCGCCTGGCTGACCGGCATAGCCATGCTGGCGATCTTCACGGCGGTGGGGCTGATGCTGTGGCAAGGCGGCCACGCGGTACTCGACGGCTCGATGAGCGCCGGCGAACTGTCGGCGTTCGTATTCTATGCGGTGCTCGCCGCCGGTGCCGTCGCCGCACTCGCCGAGGTCGCCGGTGACATCCAGCGCGCCGCGGGCGCGGCTGAGCGCCTGCTCGAACTGCTCGACGCTAAGCCGAACATTCGCTCACCGGTCGCGCCGCGTGCCTTGCCCAGGCCATTGCGCGGCGAGATCCGCGCCGAGGGGCTGCGCTTCGCCTACCCGTCGCGTCCCAGCCCACCCGCCCTGGACGAGTTCGATATGCTCATTCGCCCCGGCGAGCGCGTCGCCCTGGTCGGCCCGTCGGGCGCCGGCAAGAGCACCCTGCTGCAACTGTTGCTGCGCTTTCACGATCCGCAAGCCGGGCGCCTGACCCTGGACGGCATCGACCTGCGCGAACTCGACCCGGCGGCGTTGCGCGGCGCCATCGGCCTGGTCGCCCAGGAGCCGATCCTGTTCAGCGGCAGCGCCGCCGACAACATCCGCTACGGCATGCCCGACGCCAGCGACGCCGCGGTACGAAAGGCGGCCCGCGACGCCAGCGCGCTGGATTTCATCGAGGCGCTGCCGGTGGGCTTCGACAGCTACCTGGGGCCGGGCGGCGTCCAGCTCTCCGGCGGCCAGCGTCAACGCCTGGCCATCGCCCGTGCGCTGCTGCGCGACCCCACAGTGCTGCTGCTCGACGAGGCGACCAGCGCGCTGGACGCGGAAAGCGAGCGCCTCGTCCAGGAAGCGCTCGACCGGCTGATGGTCGGGCGCACCACGCTGGTGGTCGCTCATCGCCTGGCCACGGTGGTAGCCGCCGACCGCCTGCTGATCTTCGACCATGGTCGCCTGGTCGGTGCCGGCACTCACGCCGAGCTGCTCGCGACCAATCCGCTCTATCGCCATCTGGCCAGCCTGCAGTTCGACTTCGACCGGTGACCCCGCAACTTGTCGCCGGGCAGCGTTTCTGAATTCAAGTTCCCCTCAACGCAGCCGATTGAGTAAAGTGAAGGACCGGTCAAGCTCCGCACGAGACAGCTACCCGGTGGCGACATGCCGTGTAGCGCCGGGGAGCCGGGCACCGTCTCCGCTTGGTTGCCGAAAGGCAGCGGGGAGCGGAAAACCCTCCCTGATTCGTGTGTCGAATCCGCTCGCGAAACTCACCAACAGGCTTGCCGCAAGGCGCGCTCATTTCCGTGAAACAGGCCCATGCGATCGCTTCGACATAGTACCCTGCTGCGCCTTCTGTCCACGTTCAGCGGCTTGTTCCTGGTGGTCGGAGCGGCCTTGTGGCTGCTCGCCCGCGCCGATTCCCTGCAGCTGGGCGAAACCATCACCGACAACCGTATCGCCCTGCTGGCGCTGCTGTTGCTGGGCTTCATTCTGACGTCCAGCCTGCTGATCCACCGCCAATACATCCAGCCGCTTCATCGCCTCGTCGATTACGTCAAGAATCAACATGACGGCGAGCCTGAAACTCCCCCCGCGACGCTGCTCGAACGCCACGACGACATCGCCTACCTGACCTGCCAGATCGAGAAGCTGCTGCTCAGCCTGCGCGAGAAGAATCAGCAACTGCTCGAGCAGAGCCTCAATGATCCGCTGACCGGGCTCGGCAATCGCCGCCTGCTCGAACAGCGCCTGGAAATTGCCCTGCCGTTGAGTCGCCGGCGCATGACGCCATTGTCGGCGCTGATGATCGACGTCGATCATTTCAAGCAGTACAACGATCACTACGGGCACCCCGCCGGCGATGACTGCTTGCTCGAGATTGCCAACGTGCTGCGGGATATCTTCCGCCGCGAGACCGATATCGTGGTGCGTCTCGGCGGCGAGGAATTCCTGGTGGTGCTGCTCGATGTCGATCTCGGCGAGGCTACCCGGTTGGCCGAGGCCATGCGCAGCATGCTCCAGGCCGTCGGCATTCCCCACGAGAGTTCTCCCACCGCCGAGGTGGTCACCGTCAGCATCGGCGTGGCCACCGCCGCGCCGGGCATCCCGATCGATCTCGACAGCCTGCTGTCCTGCGCCGATGCCGCGCTCTACCAATGCAAGGCGGAAGGCCGCAATCGCACCGTCAGCAGCCTGGTCGACGCGCGTTGCAGCGTACCCGTGGAGCCCCCCTCAAAGGCTTGAAGCCAGCCGCCCAACTGCCACGAGCCGATGCATTGAGCGCTCCGGTGGCTTACATTTTGCTACAGCTGAGCTCGGCGTAATGCTTGGACCCGGCCAAATACTGTATATAATTACAGCACAAGAAGGCCACCTCTCATCGAACCTTGAATAATAGCCAAATGAAGCTATAAAAATAACTTATAGTCTTTTCAGGCTATTTAGGCTATTTATTAATAGTCAATTATAGCTATTAAACACCATTATAGTCATAAATGACTATTAAAGTAGGTGCAGCACCATGAACACTATCGCGGTCTTGACCGGCGACATCGTCGGCTCACAGCAAGTCAGCGACAAACCGCGCTTGAGCCGCACGCTGGATGAGGCGCTGACGCTGCTCGAGAAGCGCTTCGAAGCCCGTAGCGACCGTTATCGCGGCGACGGTTTCCAGATCGCCATAGGCGATCCTCGCGACGGCGTGACCGCTGCGGTGTTGTTGCGCGCAGCGCTCATTCAGCACTCACCGTCACGCCAGGTCATGTGGGATGCCCGAATCGCCGTCGCCATAGGCGACGGCGAAGTGCCCGACGCGGCTCGCTTCGCCGAGGCCGAGGGCGACGCCTTCGTGCGCTCCGGGCGTCACCTGGACGCCCTCGGCGAGACGCCGCAGCGACTGCTCGTGGTCACCGGCAAGGCGGAACCGGATGCGCATCTCGCCCTGCTGACCCGCTTCGCCGACGACATCCTCAGCCACTGGTCCCGCTACTCGGCCGAAGTCGCCTATTGCAGCCTGCTGCACGACGAATCGCAGCAAGCCCTGGCACGGCGCCTCGCGCGAACCCAACCGACCATCAACCGCCGCCTGATTGCCGCCCGCTGGCCGCTGATCCGTGATTATCTTGCCTACGTCAGCCAGTGCCTGGGGGAAGCATGATGGATTCGAACGGCCTGTCGCTGCTGCTGTTGCTGCTGCTCGGCCATCTGATCGGCGATTTTCTGCTCCAGAGTCAGGCCTGGGTACGCAGCAAGGAGAGCCGTCACTACCTTTCGCCGGCCGTCTACCTGCATTCCGTCGTGCACGGACTGCTGGCGCTGGCCGCGCTGCTGGCCAGCGCACAGGCCGGCCTGGCGACCCTCGTTGCCGTCGTGGCGATCAGCGTGACGCATCTGGCGATCGATATCGCCAAGAGCTACGCCCCGCCGCAGGCGCGCTATTTTCTGCTCGACCAGGCGCTGCACATCGGCGTGCTGCTGGTGGTCTGGGCGCTGCTGGTCGAATCCCCCGCATGGCTCGCCGAGCTTGGCGGCTGGTTGCTGCACCCGGCGCCGTTGCTGGTGGCGCTCGGCTATCTGTTGGTATTGCGCCCCACTTCGATCCTGATCGCGCTGATCATGCGGCGCTGGAGCCGCCAGGTCGACACCAGCGGCATGCTCGCCGATGCCGGCGCGCGCATCGGCATGCTCGAGCGCTTTCTGGTGCTGACCTTCGTGCTGGCCGACCAACTGGTGCCGATCGGTTTCCTGCTCGCCGCCAAGTCAGTGTTGCGCTTCGGCGAATTGCGCGAGGACCGCGACCGCAAGCTGACCGAATACGTGCTGCTGGGCACCATGCTGAGCTTCGCCCTGACACTGTGCCTGGGCATCCTGATCCGCCGCGCGCTGGCGGCACTCTAGAAGCCTGTCGCGACGGCCAATTATCAACCTCGGCAGGCTCGGCTGCCGCTCCGATCTTGGACGTGCCGCGGCGCTGAGGCAGCGTTCGGTGAGCGCGCTTTTGCCGCGCCCCCGGCTTGACCGTACAATGCCACGAGCATTCTTACCGTCCCGTCCACGATGCCCAGATGAAGGAAACGCCGGACCCATGCGCGCCAGCCAACTGTTGATCGCCACCCTCAAGGAAGTGCCCGCCGACGCCGAGATCGTCAGCCACCAGCTGATGCTGCGCGCGGGCATGATTCGCCGCCTGACTTCGGGGCTCTACACCTGGCTGCCGATCGGCCTGCGCACGCTGCGCAAGGTCGAGCGCATCGTTCGCGAGGAGATGGATCGCGCCGGCGCCCAGGAGGTGCTGATGCCTTCGGTCCAGCCGGCGGAACTGTGGCAGGAATCCGGCCGCTGGGACCAGTACGGCGACCTGCTGCTGCGCATCCGTGACCGCCACGAGCGTGACTACTGCTATGGCCCGACCCACGAGGAAGTGATCACCGATCTGGTGCGCAAGGAGCTCTCCAGCTACAAGCAGCTGCCGAGCAACTTCTACCAGATTCAGACCAAGTTCCGCGACGAGACCCGTCCGCGCTTCGGGGTGATGCGCTCGCGGGAATTCATCATGAAGGATGCCTACTCATTCGATGTCGACCAGGCCGGGCTCCAGCGCTCCTATGAGGCGATGTATGACGCCTATATGCGCATCTTCACTCGCCTGGGTCTGAATTTCCGCGCCGTCGAGGCCGACAACGGCGACATTGGCGGCAGTGGCTCCCACGAGTTCCAGGTGCTGGCCGACTCCGGCGAGGATGCGGTGATTTTCTCCACCTCGTCTGATTACGCCGCCAACATCGAGAAGGCCGAGGCACTGCCTGCCCCGCTGGGCGAGGCCCCTGAACGTCCGGCACCACAGGAAGAGCTGCGCCTGGTCGACACACCCGATGCCCGCACCATTGCCGCGCTGGTCGAGCAGCACGGCCTGCCGATCGACAAGACCCTGAAGACGCTGATGGTGCATGCCGCCCAGGGCGGGCTGATCGCCCTGCTGGTGCGCGGCGACCATGAACTCAACGAGATCAAGGCCGAGAACCTGGCCGAAGTGGCGACACCCTTGACCATGGCCACGGAGGCCGAGATCCGCGCCGCGGTGGGCGCCGGTCCGGGCTCGCTGGGTCCGGTCGGCCTCGACATGCCGGTCATCGTCGATCGCAGCGTGGCGCTGATGAGCGATTTCGGCGCCGGCGCCAACGTCGACGGCAAGCACTACTTCGGCATCAACTGGGAGCGCGACGTGGCCTTGCCCAAGGTCGCCGACCTGCGCAATGTGGTCGAGGGCGACCCCTCGCCGGACGGTCAGGGCACCCTGTCCATCGCCCGCGGCATCGAGGTGGGCCACGTCTTCCAACTGGGTCAGAAATATTCCCAGGCGATGAACGCCACGGTGCTCGACGACAGCGGCAAGGCCGCCAAGCTGTGGATGGGCTGCTACGGCATCGGCATTACCCGCATCGTCGCGGCGGCGATCGAACAGAACCATGACGACGCCGGAATCATCTGGCCCAACGCCATCGCCCCGTTCGAGGTGGTGCTGGTGCCGATGAATGCGCACAAGTCGCAGCGCGTGCGCGAAACCGCCGAACGCCTGTACGGCGAGCTCAAGGCCCAGGGCATTGACGTGTTGCTCGACGACCGCGATACGCGTCCCGGCGTCAAGTTTGCCGACCAGGAGCTGATCGGCATTCCGCATCGCGTGGTGATCGGCGATCGCGGACTCGATAACGGCGAGCTCGAATACAAGGGGCGCCGCGACAACGACAACACCATGATTGCCGCCGACAGCCTGGTCGACTTCCTGCGTGAACGCCTGCAGGGCTGAGCGGCGCCGGTCATGGCCGCGTGGCCGTCACGGTTCAAAGCATCTCGAACAGGCTCATGCCACGCATGTCGACGAAGGTCTTCTGCGAGGCCTGCAGGCCTACCTGGCGTAGCGTGTAGTCGGAAATCGCACTGGCGTAATCCAGATCGACCAGCTCGGACAGGGTCGATTCGTAGTTCAAGCTGCGGTTGCCGCCCACGGTGTCCAGCACGTCCAGTTCGTTGAGTCGCGCACCGACCGAGGCCCGCACGGTGAGTACGTTGTCGAGGCTGTTGTCGAGCTGGCGACTGACCGATGACAGCGTGTTGCTGAGATCCGCCTGCTTGGCCGAGGTATCGGCAGGCGACTCCAGGGCGGCCAGGGCACTTTCCAGTGTTGCAAAGACGCTCTGATCCTGGCCCTTGGTCATCTCGATGGCATCATCCTGCTTCGGCTCGCCTTCCAGCGTGATGGACATGCCATTGAATTCAATGGGCTCGCCAGCCGTGTAGGTATCGGTCAATAGTGCAGTGCCCAGACCGTCGGTGATACTGAAGGTCGTCGCATCGGTGAACGTTAGCGTATAGCTTGCGCCGAAGCCATCCGCCGCTGCGTCCCTGACGCTGGGCCCGGTGAAGGTCAACGTGCTGTCCGCTGCCGTCGTGGCTTCGGCCACGTAATCGGATCCGGCGTGGACTCCGGAGAAGACGTCCAGGCCGCTGTCGCCCACCGGCATCTGACGCGACGAATCGACCTGCTGGGCACGCACCGAATCGGCGCCCTGGTATACGATCCTACCGCCCTGCTTGACGAACGGCGAAGCGTTGTCCTTGACACCGCCGAACAGGTAGTCGCCGTTGCCGTTGGTGGTGTTGGCCTGACCCAGCAGACTCTCGTAGATGCCACGCAGCTCGCTACCGATCGCGGAGCGGTCGGCATCGCTCAGGGTACCGTTGCCGGCTTGCACGATCAGTGTCTTGGCGCTGGAGATCGCGTCGCTGACGCTATTGAGTACGCTCTCTTCCTGCGATAGCGCATTGCGCGCCGTAACGCGGGCATCGGCGTATTGCTGCGATACCGCCATCGACTGCGAGACGCTGACCGCGCGCGAGGCCGCTTGCGGGTCGTCGGACGGGTTGACGACGCGGCGCCCGGTCGCCAGCTGCTGGCCGACATCGAGAAAGGCGCTCTGCTGGCGATTCATCGACGACAGGCTGGATTCAAACATGGTCACGGTACTGATGCGCATGACGAAACCTCAATAATCTAAGTAACCGGGATCAACGAATGCCCAGGATGGTGTCGAGTAACGTGCTGCCTGTCTGGATGACCTTGGCGTTGGCCTGATAGAACTGCTGGAAGCGGATCAGGTTGGCGGCCTCCTCGTCGAGATTGACCCCCGACTCGGACTGCTGCACGGCCGTCAGCTGCTCGGTCAGCACCGACTGCGCGCTCAGATTCGCCTGGACGACGTTGGTCCGGTTGCCCACGTCGCTGACCAGCGACGCATAGGCCTCGCTCAAGCTCGCCTTGCCTTCGACGAGCCCGCCCTGCTGCAGACTCTGCAACGCCAGGGCATTGCGGTTGTCGCCGCTGGCGGGATCCGACGACAAGGTCAGCGTGTCCCCATCGACGGGCTTTCCGCTGAACGTCATGCTGATCCCGTCGATGGACAGCGTATCGCCCGCGGACAGCTTGACGCTCGACGGATCTGCCGGAACCTCGCCATTGACCAGGACTTGGCTGCCGGCAGGCGCATTGGGGCTCAGCGTGAATGCGTCATTGGCGGCATCGGCAGCGCTGATGGAAATATCCATCTGGATACTCGTGGTGGGCAGCGTAAAACCATCCTCGATCGTCACGCTGCTGGCCGCCAGTGTACTTCCCGCCTTGAGCGACGGCGTCACCTGGACATGGGCGCTGGCGGCAATCTTGGAAGTATCGTCAATGACGTTTTCAAGCTGTCCGGCCAGGTTCCTGGTCGGCTGAATCAGGAACGTATCGCCTTCGGCGATGGCGCCCGAGGACTCATCGAGGGTCAGGGTCATGCCGTCAAACGACAGCGTCGTGTTGCTGCCGGCATCGGTTCCGGCCGTCGGCTGCGGGTCCAGCGGCGTCTTGCTCCCGGCCCGGGAAACGACGAAATCGCCACTCTCGTACTTGATCTGATAATCGCTGGTCGTCACCGCCGAGAAAGCGCTGAATTCGGCACTGAAACTCGCGCCACTGGCGTTCCTCTCATTGGAAAAGACACTCGGTGAACCGATGGCGAAGAAGTCCTGGCCCTGGGCGCCATTCAGATCCTGACCGGCGCGATGTTGCTCGTTGAAGCCTTCGGCCAATGCCAGCGCCATCTGGCCGACCTGATTCTGGGTCTTGTCCAGCGTTTCGCTGCGGAAGGTCATCAAGCCGCCCAGCGTGCCGCCCTCGAAAGTCGACTCGGCCAGCTCGATCGTGCTGCCGCCGGGATCGTTGTAGGCAACCACGGTCCGCGTGGGATCGGATGACGACGGGACCGCCTCCAGCGAATAGCTGTTGTTGCCGGCGACCAGCGGTTGGCCATTGGCCATGGTCAGGTTGTAGGTGCCGCCATCCTGGATCGACAGCTTGACATCGATGCGCTCACTCAACCCGGCGACCAGATTATCGCGCTGGTTGAGCAGATTGTTGGGCACCTCGCCGGTCTTGGCCTGGGTCAGCGAGATCTGCCGATTGAGCTTGGCCAACTGCTCGGTGGTGTTGTTGATCTGAGTGACTTCGTCGCGTACCTGGCCGTTGATACCCGACTGCATGTCGTCGAGATAGCTGTCGAAAGCCCGGAACTGGGCGGTCAGCGTATCCGCGCTGCCGATCAGCCCCTGGCGTGCCGCCGGGTCGGAAGGCGCCCCGGAAAGGTCCTCGAGCGACGAGAAGAAGCTCTGCATCAGCGGTGCGAGCCCGGCCTCGCCATCGGCAAGCAGATTGTCGAGCTGGCTGACCTGGGTATCGTAGGCCTGCAGCGCGCTCGAGCGACTGCTCGATTCGTTGAGCTGCGAAGCGATGTACTGGTTGAACTGGCGCTCGATGTCGTTGACCTGGACGCCGCCGCCACTGGGGCTGGTTTCACCCAGCTGGGTGATCTGGCGGTTGTAGCCCGGCGTATAGACGTTGCTGATGTTGGTGCTGGTCGTCTGCAGGGCAACCTGGGCAGCGCTGAGGCCGCTAAGGCCAGTGGAGAAGAGGCTCATGGGTCCATCCCGATCTAGGAGCTTGCAATTACCCGATTTATCGGCCGGCGCTCATGAAACTTGAAGCCGGCCACCATTTTCTGGACGACTCAGAAAATTTGCGTCGGCAACCGGTCGATGGCGTAGGCATCGAGCTTGGCGCGGGCGTCGCTGGCCGGCCTCGACGCATTCGCAGCCTGTTGCGGTTCATCCGTCCCGCGCAAGCCCAGCGTATCCATGATCGCGATCAGCTTGTCGGCATAGGCCGGATCGGTGGCATAACCGCCCGCCTGCAAGGCGCGCGCCGCAGCGTCGGCATTGCTGGCAGTGACCACCCCGGCGTAGCGCGGGTTGTCGCCGATCAACCGGGCGTAGTCGGTGAATGCCGCCTCGAAATCGTCATAGACGCGGAAGCGATCGACGATCTTGACCGCCCGCCCGTCGACATATTCGGTGGTGGTGATGTCGGTGGTCTCGCCCTGCCATTGACTGCCCGTCTTGATGCCGAACAGGTTGTAGCTGTTGTTGCCATCCGCGGTGGGTATTTCATTGCGCCCCCAGCCGGTTTCCAGCGCGGCCTGTGCCAGAATCAGCTCGGCTGGCACGCCGGTGGTGCGGCTGGCCGCCTGCGCCGGGCCGCGGAGCTCGCGCAGGAACTCGGCGACGTGCGCCGGGCGCTCGCGGCCGCTAGCGTCAATGGCCGCCGATGCACCGCCAGCAGTCGATTCATAGCCGCTCCCCGCCGGCTTCAGCTCCAGCGCATCGAGGAACCGCGTCGGTGATTCCTCGGTTAGCGCCTCGCCAGCCCGAGAAGCAGTCGGCAGATCGCCGCCCTGCAGACCGCCATGCAATACTCGCGGCGCGCCCCGTGGTATCCCGGCGATCAGCGACTCACTGACGCTGTCGGCCTTGGGCACCAGGCCACGATCCTCGAGTTGCTGCACCAATTGTTCGGCGAGTCCGATGCCTTGCCCCGACAAGTGCTGCGACCACTGCTGATCGAGCATCTCCGTATAAAAGCGCGTCTGCTGACTGTCCAGCAATCCGGATTGAGGGCTCGCGTCGCGCATGCTCTTGAGCATCATCTTGAGAAAGACCGCCTCGAACTGCTTGGCAGCCTCGCGTACACCCTCCTCGGGCCGGTTGCTGGCCGTCTGCTTGAGTCGCTGCAACCCCTGCATGTCGAGTGCGAACTGGCCGCCGGTACTATTCATCGACATCAGATGATCTCCAGTTCCGCACGCAGCGAGCCCGAGGCCTTGAGGGCCTGGAGGATCGACATCAGATCCTGCGGCGTTGCACCCAGCGCATTGAGCGCACTGACCACCTTGGCCAGATCGGCACTGGTATCGAGCATCTGCAACGCGCCGCCTTCCTGTGACACCGACACTTCGGCATTGGGCACCACTACCGTCTGTCCCTGCGACAGCGGATTCGGCTGGCTGACCTGCGGATTGTTGTCGATGGTGATCGACAGATTGCCATACGCCACAGCCGCCTGGCGCAGCGTCACGGTGCTGGTCAATACCACCGATCCGGTACGCGAATTGATGATCACCCGGGCCGGCTCCATCCCCAACGCCAGGTCGATGTTCTGTACCCGGGCCATGAAACGCACACGATTGTTGCTGTCCATGGGGGCCTTTAAACGGATCACCCGTCCGTCGAGCGCCGCGGCTACCGGTGCGCCGAATTCCTGATTGATTGCCGTCACGGCGCGCTGGGCGTTGTCGAAACTGTATTCGTTTAGCTGCAGGTCCAGGATACCGTTGGCGCCGAGCTGCAGCGGCACCTCGCGCTCGACGGTGGCCCCGCCACTGATGCTGCCGCCGGCCTGCTGATTGATGGACACGCTGCTGCCGCCCGCCTGCGCGCCGGCGCCGCCGACGAAGACGTTGCCCTGAGCCATGGCGTAGACGTTGCCGTCGGCCCCTTTGAGTGGCGCCATCAGCAAGGTGCCGCCGCGCAGGCTGCGCGCGTTGCCCACCGAGGAAACGACGACATCGATCTCTTGGCCCTGACGGGCAAACGGCGGCAACTGGGCGGTGATCATGACCGCCGCCACGTTCTTGAGCTGCATGTTGGTCCCGGCCGGCACGCTGATGCCCAACTGGGAAAGCATGTTGGTCAGGCTCTGGGTGGTGAACGGCGCCTGGGTGGTCTGGTCGCCCGAACCATCCAGACCGACCACCAGGCCATAGCCCACCAGGGCGTTGTCACGGACCCCGGCGAAGGAAGCGAGGTCGCGAATACGCTCGGCCTGTGCCGGCATCGTCAGCGCAACCAGCAGGCACAAGCCGGCCAGCCAGCGAAAGCCCGGCTGAGAGAATGAAAGGAAGCGGTGAATAGACATGATCATCAACCCTTGATGCCTGCGATATAACATCAAAACGGCGACACATTGAGGAAGAAGCGCTGCAGCCAGCCCATGGTCTGCGCCTCGTTGATATAACCGTCGCCCACGTACTCGATGCGCGCATCCGCGACTTCGGTCGAGACGACGGTATTGCGGCCGCTGATCGTGCGCGGATTGACGACCCCCGAGAAACGAATGAACTCGGTGCCCTGATTGATGGCGATCTGTTTCTCGCCACGCACCTTCAGGTTGCCGTTATAGAGCACGTCGATGACCGTGACGGTGATCGTGCCGGTAAAACTGTTGTTGGCGGCCGCACCGCCGCTGCCGGAAAAGTCGTTTTTGCCGGACACATCGAAACCGTATTCGGCCAGCTGGTCGAGCGCATCGGGCAACTGAGCGAGCTCCAGGCTCGCGCTGCCATCGCGGCCGGCGTTGGCCGAGGAGTTCTTGCTGGCGCTGACATCCTCGTCGAGGACGATAGTCAGGATATCGCCGATGTTGCGCGGACGGCGATCCTCGAACAACGGCTGATAGCCGGTGGCCGGCTGGAAGATCGAGCCATTGGGAATCGGCGGCGGCGGCTCGTTGATCACCACCTTTTCCTGTTCGCCGACCACCGACGGGCGCGGCAACTGCGCGCAACCGCCTACGACCAGCATCACGATCCCCACCCACAAGCTCCGCAGCACACGGTTCGGCATGCGTTTCCCCACCTCCCGCATCGGGCCAGTATTCATGTGGCAATCATCGATCACAGCTGAGCCAGACGCGCCAGCATCTCGTCGGAAGTCTTGACGGCCTTGCTGTTGATCTCGTAGGCACGCTGGGTCTGGATCATCCCGACCATCTCTTCGACCACGTTGACGTTGGAGGTCTCGACGTAACCCTGATACAGCGTACCGGCACCATTCAGCCCGGGAACGTTGTCGTTGCGCGGACCGGAGGCGGTCGTCTCGAGGTAGAGGTTTTCACCGATGCTCTCCAGCCCCGTGGGGTTGCTGAAGGTCGCCAGGGTCAACTGCCCGACCTGGTTGGACTGCGCGCTGCCCGGCTGGGTCACCGAGACGATGCCGTCGCGACCAACGGAAACCGACAGCGCATTCTCGGGAATGAAAACGGCCGGCTCGATGGGGTAACCGCTGGCGGTCACCAATTGACCATTCTGATTGACCTGGAAACTGCCATCACGGGTATAGGCCGTGCTGCCATCGGCACGCGTCACCTGGAAGAAACCCTTGCCGCTGATCGCCAGATCGCGCGAATTCTCGGTGTTTTCCAGGTTGCCCTGGGTATGCAGGCGCTCGGTGGCGACCGGACGTACACCGCTGCCGATCTGCATGCCCGACGGCAGGTTGTCCTGGACATTCGATTGCGCGCCGGGCTGGCGCAGGTTCTGGTAGAGCAGGTCCTCGAACACCGCCCGCGAGCGCTTGAAGCCGTTGGTGCTGACGTTCGCCAGGTTGTTGGCGATGACATCCATCTGCACCTGCTGAGCTTCCAGCCCAGTCTTGGCAGTCCACAATGAACGAATCATGATTCAATACCTCGAAGGGTTAACGCTAGCTGGTAACGGACAGCAGGCTGTTGGCGCGCTGGGCGTTCTCGTCGGCGCTCTCGATGGTCTTCATCTGCATGTCGTAGCGGCGTGCGCCGTCGATCATCGCGACCATCGCCTCGGTGGCGCTCACGTTGCTGCCTTCCAGCGCCCCGCTGACCACTCTGATCGCATCGTCGGCCTGAAGCTGGCCACCGCCTTGCGGACGGAACAGGCCATCCCCGCCACGGACCAGCGAACCCGGCTCGGGATCGACCAGCTTGAGCTGGCCTACCGGGCCACGGGTATTCGGTGCGCCCCCGGGAACCACGGCGCTCAGGGTACCGTCGGCGCCGATGCTGACCTCCGCGCCCAGCGGCACGATGATCGGCCCGCCATCGCCCATCACCGGACGCCCCATGACGTTGACCACGCCATTGGCATCGACCTGCAGGTCGCCACGCCGGGTGTAGGCTTCGCCGTCGGCGGTCTGCACGGCCAGCATGCCGTCGCCATCGATCGCCACGTCGAGCTCTCGCCCGGTCGTCGACAGCGGCCCGGGGCTGAAATCGCTGCCCGGGGTGGAGGCCATGACAGATGTGCGGGTCGCCAGCCCATCGCCCTGGACCGGAACTGCGCGCATGGCGCTGAGCTCGGCACGAAAGCCCGGCGTGGCAACATTGGCCAGGTTGTTGTTGACCACCGCCTGCTGGTCCATGCTCTGCCTGGCGCCGCTCATGGCGGTATAAAGAATGCGATCCATGATGTTTGTCTCTCGACGTGACGCATCACGATGCCGAGGCATACAGCCCCGGCATCAGTTCGGCATTAACGCAGCTGGGCAATCTGGTCCATCACCTCGGACTGGGTGCGGATCGAGTTGGTGTTGGCCTGGTAGTTGCGCTGAGCGATGATCAGGTCGACCAGTTCCTTGGTCAGATCGACGTTGGAGGCTTCCAGCGTGCCAGATTCGATGGAGCCGAACTGGCCCACGCCCGCCGTACCCACCACCTCGGCGCCGGACTCGGCGGTCGCCGCCCACATATTGTCGCCCGCAGACTTGAGGCCTTCAGGGTTGCGGAAGTTGACCAGGGCAATCTGACCGGCGGCCACCGATTTCTCGTTGGTGAAATTGCGCATGATGGTGCCGTCATTGGCAATGGAGATTCCCACCAGGGTGCCGGAGGTATAGCCATCCTGAGCCAGCGAGTTCTGGGTCGAGTCGTTGGCGAACTGGGTCGTGCCCTGAAGGTCTAGCTCAAAGGCCAGCGGCGCGGGATCGCCGCCCAATTGGGCCGTCGTGAAGTTGACCTGCGGCTGGTCGACTGTCGCAGCACCCTGAGTAATGGAGTCGAGTTGACCGTTGGTATCGAAGCCGAGCGTGAAGTCGTTACTGGTATCGTAGAAGCCGTCGAGAGCGACCTTGCCGTTCCACTCGTTGGGGTTGGCAGTCTTTTCAAAGTAAACCGTGGCGTTACGAGCATTTCCCAATGAATCATAGGTGGTGAAACTATTCGAATAATTATAAGTGACGTCGGTGGTCGTCTCGGGCGTTACGCCGGGGTTGGACGTTAAAAGCTCGACTGAACTCTTCATGCTGGCATCGGCAGGATCGATGCTGGCATCCAGATTGTAGGTGCCGCTGACTTGGGTCGTCGCCGAGGCCGGCATGTCATCGGCGGGGATGTTCATCGCCACCGGCTGACCGCCGGCCACCACGTCGGAGAACGGGCCGCCGCCCAGTCCGTAGCCCATGATCTTGGCGCCCTGGGCATTCACCAGGTCGCCCTCGGCGGTCATGGTCAACTGGCCATTGCGCGAATAACCGATCTGCCCTTCCTGCTCGAAGCGATAGAAACCGGTGCCGCTGATCGCCAGGTCAAGATTACGCCCGGTCGTCTCCAGGTTGCCGTTACTGAAATTCTGCAAGACATCGGCCACGCGGGTACCCAGACCCACCTGGCTATTGGCGAACACATCGGAAAATTGCACCGATGAGCTCTTGAAACCGGTGGTCTGCGAGTTGGCAATGTTGTTGCCGACGACATTCAACTGCTGCGAAGCGGCGTTGACGCCACTCAATGCCTGTGAAAAACCCATTCTTCAGTCTCCCTGCGAGCCAAGTCGCCCGCTGCTTAGTTGATTCTTGGTTGGTTCTGGCAGCACTGCGGCCATTAAAGAATCTGGCGGACGGCATCGAGGCCGACCTGGCCGTAGATCGCACCGAGATCGAGACGCGGGCCCGATTCGGTCGACACTACGCCGTTAACCGGGGCATAGTTCAGGGCTGTCACGCTCACCGGCTCGTCACCCTGATTGGCGGCAATGGATACACGATACCGGCCATCGGGCGCAGCACTGCCATCTTGCAGCGTTCCGTCCCAAGTAAAGGATTGAACACCGGCCTCGAGTGCGCCTATATCGTCGGCACTGAAGCTGCGCACGACTTCACCGGAGTCATTGGCGATGGTGATCGCGACGTCATCGGCCGGCCCCTCCAGCTCGACGCCGAACGGCGTGGTTGCCTCACCGTCTTTCACTACCCGATTGCCGGGCACCAAGACTCCTTGGCCAATCAGCGCCGCCGCCTGCAGGTTTTGCCCGGCATTGACCTGGCTGGTGATGCCTTCCAGCGTCTTGTTCAGGTCCTGGATGCCATTGACCGTGTTGATCTGCGCCAACTGCGAGGTCATCTCGGCATTTTCCATCGGCTTCATCGGATTCTGGTTCTTCAGCTGGGTGACCAGCAGGGTCATGAAGCTGTTGCTGAGATCGCCGGTCGCCGATGCCTTGCCTGCCGATCCCCCCGTGGTCTGGTTCAGGCTGTTGAGTACGCTGGTATCGATGGTATTGGCCATGGGGGCTCCTGATGGCTACCAAAAGTTCGCTGTGGGAACACTGCATAAATGCCTGCGCGAGGAAATCGCTTCGTTGCGCGGTGCTCGGAATCCTCACCTATACCCATAGGCTCCGGCTCCTGTGCTCCGTGCGCCTTGCGCTTTACACCGCTCGTCGATTTATTCAGCGCTCCCTTAGCTCTCGCCCAACGTCAGCGTCTTGAGCATCAGCGTCTTGCTGGTGTTCATGACTTCGACGTTGGCTTGATAGGAACGAGAGGCAGCAATCATGTTGACCATCTCGTTGACCGGCTCGACGTTGGGCATCGTCACGTAGCCCTCCGCGTCGGCCATCGGATGCGCCGGCCGATATTCGCGACGCATCGGCGAGGGATCGTCGATGACTTCGCTGACACGAACACCGCCGATGCCGCTGGACACGTCGGAACGCGTCTCGAACATCACCTGCTTGGCGCGATAGGCCTCGCCATCGGGCCCGGCAACGCTGTCGGCATTGGCCAGGTTGCTCGCCGTGACGTTCATGCGCTGAGATTGAGCAGTCAACGCCGAGCCTGAAATATCCAAGATACTGAACATGGCCATGCCAATTACTCCGGTTGCATCGCGGTCTTCAACCCCTGAATCTTGCGATTCATGATGGTCAGCCCCGCCTGGTAGCGAATCGCATTGTCGGCAAACTGAGCGCGCTCGCGGTTCATGTCGACCGTGTTGCCATCGAGGCTTGGCTGGTCGGGTACGCGATAAAGCAGCTCGCGGCCCGTGCCGGCTGGCGCCTGGGCCGCGATGTGCCGGCCTGAAGTGCGTGCCAGTTCCAGTCCGCCGTCGCCCGGACGCCCCTGCTGCATGGCACGCGACAATTCAGCCGAAAAATCGAAGTCGCGCGCTTTATAATTGGGCGTGTCGGCATTGGCGATATTGCTTGCCAGCACTTTCTGACGTTCCGCGCGCAGGTTCAGAGCTTCCTGGGGGAAGCGCAGCGCTCCGTCAAGCATGTCGATCATTTCTTGCTCCCTGGCTCGGCTGGGATAAGGTTCAGGCTGGAGAATAGACGCCAAGCTGTCTTCCCAAAGGAAGAAACAGGCCCTGATTTGCTCATTATTTCCGCGCATGGCAATTCCCCTCCAGCACTAGAATCGTCACCATCGCATGGGGGGAGAAATCGATGCGCAACCAGAACCACAACGTCTACCCGGATCATGGCGCCCACTTCATCAAGCTGCTGGCTATCGCCGCCTTGATTTGGCTGGGCGCTCCCCCGGCGCTGGCCGACAGCAGCGAAGAAGCGCTGATCGAGCAGCGCGTTCGTGACTTCCTGATCGAGCAGGCCCGCCCCCTCGGTGACAGCGTAAGCGTCAGCGTCAGCGTGCAGCGCGCTCAGGCACGCCTGCCCGCCTGCGAGAATCCCCAGCCCTTCCTGCCCCGCAACAATCAACGGCTATATGGACGGGTCGCGGTCGGCGTCGATTGCAACGGTGAAGGTGGTCGCACCCGGTATGTTCAGGCCGACGTCTCGGTGACCATTGAACACGTCGTCCTGGCGCGGGACGTTCCGCGTGGTGCGACTCTGACGTCGCAGGATCTGATGCTTGAAAAGGGTTTCCTGGAAAAGCTGCCGCGACAGGCCGTCAAACGCATCGAGGGCGCCGTCGGGCTGGTAGCCACCCGGGCCTTGCGCGCGGGCACGACACTGCAGAGCTACCAGTTGCGTCGTGAGAATCTCGTCAAGCGCGGACAGACGGTGAGCGTCATTGCCCGCGGCGAGGGCTTTCAGGTTCGCCGCGAGGCCCAAGCGATGGATAACGGCGCGATGGGCGAACAGGTCAGACTGCGCATCGCCAACGGCGAACTGCTTCAGGCACGGGTAATCGGCCCGAAGCGATTGAGCGTCGAGTTCTGAGGCTAGCCGCCGAAGTTGCCGGAAACTAAACTGCCGGGGATTGCCGGCGGTCATTAAAGTTAATGCCCTGTGTGGCCGATAGTCAGGGAAAGGTCGAGATCATCAAGAGGATGCCCCGTGAAAGTCGACAACTCACACCCCCTGCAGCGCCCGACGCAAACCGATAGCAAGCCCACTCAGCCGGCCAAGCAGGGCGTCGAGTCACAGGCGGCCAGCCCGGCTGCCATCGCGCACCTGAGCAATACGTCCCAGAACACGACTCAGGACATCGACGCTGCACGCGTTGCCGAAATTCGCCAGGCGATCAGTGAAGGCCGGCTGGAAATCGACTCACAGCGCATCGCCGATGGCCTGATCGATAGCGTTCGCGACCTGCTCGGCAAGTCCGACAGCTGATTGCTACTACACGTACCGGCGGAGAGCACACCATGAGCCTGGCCCAGCACCTCGAGCGCGAACAACAGCATCTCGACGCCTTCATTGCATTGCTCGAGGCGGAACGCGCCAGCCTTTCGCAAGGCGAAGTCGATGGTGAGCGTCTGAGCACCCAGGCACAACAGAAGCAGCACCACATGGAGCGTCTCGAGACGCTCGAGACTCAGCGGCGTAACGTGCTGAAAAAACTCGGCTATGGTCAGGGCCGGCAAGGCGCGGAAGCCGCCGCGCGGGATGCCCATTGCCTGGATGCCTGGCATGCCTTCCTGAGCCGAGCGTTACACGCCAAGCAACTCAACCAGTTGAACGGGGTGTTGATCGGCTCGCGCATGAATCAGAACCAACGCATCCTCGATTTCCTGAACAATGCCGCGGGCAAGGCGCTTTACGGCCCCAACGGCCAATCGCGGCGTCGCGGCTTTGGCGGAGTGGCCTCGAGGGCTTGACGCCTGTACGGCCGCTGCGAGTGGCCGCTTTGCGCGAACCCGATTAATAGCTTGATCTTCATGTAACAAATAGGGGATATTTATTACAATAGGAAACGAATAAGTAACATATTCTTGCATGTGCCATTATCGCCGTCGTCCTGTGCCTCGCATGGTCTGGACGTGATTCGCGGCCAGGGATAAGCCAGTGATTCCATCGCCTCTCATCCAGTCCTTGCTCGATTGCCCGGCGCTTCCCTCGATCCCAGCCGTGATCCAGCGCGTTATCGTCCTCGCGGCCGATCCCGATTCCCGCTTGCAACAGATCCTCGACGTGCTGCAGAACGATCCGGCATTGACGGCACGGCTGATATCCCTGGCCAATACCGTCTACTACACACAGGCGAAGCCTGCCGATACGCTGCGTGAAGCGGTCGAGCGCCTGGGACTCGATACCACCGTATCGCTTGCCCTGGGCTTCAGCCTGGTCACCGCATCACAGGGCAATGCCCGATCCACCGGCTTTGATCTACAGCACTTCTGGCAACGTGCGTTGATCAGTGCCATCGCCGCACAGGAACTGGCCACGCAGCGCCGCCAGGGCAATGAACTCGGGCCCGTGTTCACGGCAGCGTTGCTGCAGGATATTGGCATGCTGGCCCTCAATGCCGTGGACCCGCTCGAATATGCCAGGCTCATCGGTACGCTCGACGATCATGATGAGATCGCCCTGCGCGAGCGCACGCACTTTGGCGCCGATCATGCCGAAGTCGGTGCCTGGCTGGCAGGCAACTGGGGATTGTCAGCACAGTGCCGCGAATGGATACGCTGCAGTCACGACCGGCCGGTACGCGAGGACGCGTTCGGGGCCGGCGACTGCGTCATGCTTTCGGGGCGTCTCGCCGATATCTGGCTGGCATCGGATGGCCATCGCACCCTCGCCCAGCTAGCCCCCTGGTTGAGCGACGAGAAGCAGCGGAGCGAGTTGCTCAGCAGCATTCAGTCCCGGCTTCCACACATCGTCGCGCTCTTCGAGGTCGATGTTCCCAACGCGTTCGATTCGCCGCGTCTGTTGATGGAAGCGAAGCAACTGCTCCTCGACCGTGCGCTCCATCTGCAATCCCAGCTCGATCATCAGAGCCAGGAACTCAAGGCCCTGCAAGCCGCCAACTGGAATCTCGATCGCGCGCTACGCTACGACCCCCTGACCCAGCTCTACAGCCGGCAATATTTGCTGTCCTTGCTCGAGACGCATTTCGAAGAAGCCAACCGGTCGTCACAAGAGCTGTCGATGGTATTTCTCGATCTCGATCACTTCAAGCAGATCAATGACGAACACGGTCATCCCGTGGGCGACGAGGTGCTCAAGAACTTTGCCGGCCTGCTCGTCGAACTCAGCGACCCGGACGTTCATCTCGGCCGCTTCGGTGGCGAGGAGTTCATGGTTTTGCTCCCAGGCTACGATCGACGCAAGGCCGCCGACTATGCCGATCATATCTGCAATACTCTACGTAGCCGCCCTTTGTTTCACCATCGGGGAATCACGATTCAGGTCACCGCATCGGTCGGCATCGTCAGTCTCAGGGAGGAGGGCTATAGCTCGCCCGATGAGCTGATCCATAAAGCCGATCAGCGCATGTATCTTTCAAAGCGCACCGGGCGCAATCGTGTGACCCACGAGTAGGCCGCAGCCCGAAGCCTTGCTTGAAAGCCAGCCTGCGACAAGATCTAGAGTCTGGCTTCGAGCCGCGCCAGTATCTGCTGACCGACCTGGTTGACCAGCGGCTTGGCTGCCTTGTCAACGGCCTTGGCAAGCAGCCGGTTACCTATCTCGTAACTCACGCTGAGCTCGACCCTTGTACCTTCTGCAACCGGAGTCAGCGTGTAACGCCCCTGGTTGCGCACCCCCGCCAAGGACTCCCAGGCCAGGGTATGCGGCGGGCGGCGCTCCGTGACCTTCACGTCGAATTGCCAGTCACGCCCGATGACGTGGATGTGCCAGCGGTAGCAGTCGTTGCCGAGGGGCTCGACCCGCTCGATCTTGTCCGAATAGTCACTGAAGTTTTCGATGCGTTCCAGCAGTGCATAGACGCGCTCGGGTGCAGCCTTCAATACCGCACTGTGTTCGATAGTCGCCATGCGCTTCCTTGTTGGGCTGTGATTTTTCCTAGCCAAAGAGTACGCACTGTGGCCTGGAATCGCCAAGTGCGGCATTGTCCGCCCCTGTTGGTAATGGGTACAATGCGCGACTCGTAAGAGAGGCTTACGTCCGGACACCCGGATCCCGGACGCCGTCTACCGCGGGCCAACAAATTCTCCGGCAGGCTTTACCATGAACGATTCTTCCCCGGCGATGGCATCCGCCAAGGCTGTCGTCATCTATTCCGGCGGCATGGATTCCTATACCGTGCTGCACCGTGCCGTTGGCCAAGGCTATTCGGTACACGCCCTGTCCTTCGATTATGGTCAACGCCATGTCAAGGAACTCGCTATCGCCCGCCGGGTCTGCCAGCGCCTGAATATCGCTCACCAGGTGATCGATATCCGGGCGATTCATTCGCTGATCGACAACTCGGCGCTCACCGACGCCACTCGCCCACTGCCCGCAGGCGACTACGATGCCGACAGCGTGGCGGCCACCGTGGTACCCAACCGCAACATGATTCTGCTGTCGCTGGCTATCGCTCATGCCGTCAACATCGATGCCGATGCGTGTTTTTACGGGGCCCACGGCGGCGATCACGTGCTCTATCCAGATTGTCGTCCCGAGTTCGTCAAGCGCATGAATGCCGCCTCGGCCGTCGCCAATTTCAATGCCGTACGCATCGAGGCTCCTTATCTGCACGCCAGCAAGGGCGACATCCTCGCCGATGGCCTGCGCATGGGACTCGATTACGCCCAGACCTGGACCTGCTATCAGGGTGGTGAGCTGGCATGCGGCGAGTGCGGCAGTTGCCGCGAGCGCTTGGCGGCCTTCGCCGAGCTGGGTCTTGCCGATCCGCTGGCCTATCGCACCGCAACGGTGGAGCCCTGACGATGTATCACATCAAGGAAGCCTTCTACACGCTGCAGGGCGAGGGTGCACGTACCGGCCGTGCCAGCGTGTTCTGTCGATTTACCGGCTGCAACCTGTGGTCGGGCCGGGAAAGCGACAGACAGCACAGCGCCTGCCGCTTTTGCGATACGGACTTTGTCGGCAGCAATGGCAAGAATGGCGGGCGCTTCGCCGATACCGACACACTTGCCGCGCACCTCGCTGCGTTATGGCCACACCTGCCGACGGCAGCCACGCCCTATGTGGTGTTTACCGGCGGCGAGCCACTGCTGCAACTCGATACTCCGCTCATCGAGGCCATGCAGGCGCGTGGCTTCGAAGTCGCCGTCGAAACCAACGGCACGTTGCCGGCACCACCCGGCATCGACTGGCTGTGCGTCAGCCCCAAGGGCACGACGACGCTGGCCATCGAGAACGGCGATGAATTGAAGCTGGTCTATCCGCAGCACGACGCCCCGCCCTCGCGCTTCGCGAGCCTCGACTTCAGCCACTTTTTCCTGCAGCCAATGGATACCACGGGCATCGCGTCTTGCGGACAACCGACAACTCCACTCGATGCGGCTCTCGCCTACTGCCTGGCTAATCCACAATGGCGACTCTCGCTGCAGATCCATAAAACGCTTGGAATCGAATGATGACGCTTTTCGTCAACGACATCAGTCAGCTCGATGTCGCCTTCTGGTGTCCCCAGAAAGGCCTCAGCGGTGCCAGCTGGGCCGTCGATGTCGAACTCGACGGGCACCTGGGCGAAGATGGCATGCTGTTCGACTTCGGCGAGGTGAAGCCCTGGATCAAGAAGAGTCTGGACAGTGGTCCCGACCATACCCTGCTGGTGCCTACTCAAGCGCCAGGCGTATCGATCACGACCCGGGGCGAGGATTGCATCATTCGCACGACGCAACCTTACGCAATGGAAGTACGTGGCCCCCGCAGGGCCTTCACATTGCTGCCCTGGCCGGCCATTAGCGCCGAGCGCATGGCAGTTCATTACGGAGAGCAGCTCTCCCGGCGCCCACCCCAGCGTATCGAATCGGTGCGCCTGCAATTCAGGGAGGAAGCCATCGAAGGTGCGGCCTATGGCTATAGCCATGGCCTCAAAAGACATGCCGGCAACTGTCAGCGCATCGCTCATGGCCATCGCTCGCGACTGCTGATCTGGTGTGATGGCAGGCGTCAGCCTTCGCTCGAGCAGCGTTGGGCCGAGCGCCTCGATGCGCGCTATCTGGTAGATGTCGAGGATATCATCGACCAGACCTCAGCCAGCCTGACGCTAGGCTACCGGGCCAGCCAGGGAGAATTCCGTCTGACCCTGCCTCGGGAGCGCTGCGAACTGTTGCCCACGGCGACCACCGTGGAACAGATCGCCACTTGGCTGGTTGCCCAGGTCTCACATCAAGATGCTCCGCTCAGCCATGTCCGTGTTCAGGCCTTCGAGGGCATCGGCAAGGGAGCCCGCGCTGAAGCCATATTGGAAATGCGCGCCTGGCAGAAAGCCACGCCTGGCAATCAGTGATTGAACGCCGATGAGTGATCCTGCCGCCCAGATATCCCATGGCAGCGCCGACGGATGCCGAGCGGGGTGCGGTGCCTGTTGCATCGCCCCATCGATCAGTTCGGCGATCCCCGGCATGCCCTGTGGCAAACCGGCGGGGGTACGCTGCGTGCAGCTTGACGACGACAACCTCTGCCGGCTTTTCAACGATCCGCGGCGACCGGCGGTCTGTCGGCGCTTCGACTACGATCCCGAGCTCTGCGGCAGCAATAGAGCGAGCGCACTTGCCCGTATCGCCGCCTTGGAAGCTGCAACATGAACGCTTTCAACGTAAAGAGTTGCTGATCTATATAACGGTATAAATCATGCCTGAACGTTATCAAGCCGCATCAAGCCCGGCGCATGATGCATCAGCGCTGATGATTCATCGAAAAGGCGCGGCCGAAGCCGCGCCCTGCTAGCGATCCAGGCCATCGCTACTGCCGTTGTATCTCCGCTTCGTCACGCAGTGACTGCAACAGCCCTTGAATGGCCGCCTGAACACGCAACCGCTCGGCCAGCACTACATCCCTGTCGGTGGAACCATCGCCGGCAGCTTCGCCGGCGCTCACCGAATCCAGGGCAATCAGGGCCACTCCTTGCTGGGTATCGGCCTTGCCGTACGTCGCTTCTTCTGACGATGACGGCCGGGGCAGGCGGAATGCCTGAGTCACGACAGCATCCGGAACGCTAGCGTCGACGGAGCGGCGGGTGACCGATTCGACGACCTGCCAGTCGATCGCCGGCTGGCGACCGGCCTTGAGCGCAGCGGCCAGCTCCGCCGCACGTTCGCTGAGCGCCTGCTGAACCGCCTCGGCCTCGACCCGCGCTCGGACCTGAGCACGGACATCCTCGAGCGGCAGCGTGGTCGCTTCGCGATGATCCGCCACACGCAGAACCATGCGTCGCTGATCGTCGAGCTCGATGACGTCGCTATTGTACCCCTCCTCGAGCACGTCGGGCTGGAACGCAGCGTCCATGACCCCGGGTTCTGCCAGCACGCCGCTGACGTCACCACGTGATACCCAATCGCTGGATTGCAATTCGAGCCCCAGATCGTCGGCGACACTGGCAAGATCTTCGGCGGCGAAACTCTCGTCGATCAGTCGCTGAGCCAGTTCGTTGAATCGGGCCTGGGCTTTTGCCATAGCCACCTGCTTACGCAGTTCATCGCGCATCTCATCGAATGCGGGCAGCTCGATCCCGGTCGCCTTGAGCAGGTGCAGACCATTGTCGGTCTCGACGATGTCGGAGACCTGGCCCTGCTCGAGCGAGAATGCCGCGTTCTCGAACTCCTCACCGAAGAAGCCACGATTGATGACGCCCAGCGCACCACCCTTGCCCGAGGTTGTGGTGTCATCGGAATATTCATTAGCCAACTGGGCGAAGCTCTCCCCGGCCTGCAACCGCTCGCGCACCTGCTGCAAGCGCTGACGGGCTTGTGCTTTCGTACGCTGTTCACCGAAGCTGACCATGATATGGGAAATGCGTCGCGGCGCTTGTGCCTTGCGTTCAGCATAGGCCGAGCGCAGCGCCTGGTCACTGACCTCGACATCCGCGGCAAGCGCCGCCTGATCGAGGATCACATAATTCAGCTTGACCTGTTCAGGGCGCTGAAACTGGTTCCGGTATTGGTCGTAATAGGCTTGTATGGCCTGCTCGTCCACGCTGACGGGAGTGCTCAGATCATCGCGACTCAGCGTGTGATAGCGAAAGCTGCGTTGTTGATTGCGCAGCGTGCCTAGCCGATCGCGCTCGCTGGGCAGCATGAACTCACTGACCGTCAGGCCTTGCTGTATCTGCTGACGGAGCAGGTCCTGCTGCAGCTGCTGGCGAAAGGACTGTGGCGTATAGCCCGCGCTGTTCAACCGGTTACGGAAGATATCGGCTGAAAAGTTACCGTCCTGATCCTGAAACTCGGGCCGATTGACGATTGTCCGATCGACTTGAGCGTCGGATATATACAACCCGCCCCGCTCAGCATACTGATCCAGCAACTGCTGCGTGATCAGCTGGTCGATGACCTGATTGCGCAACTGGCGCTCCTGGCCGGGAGGAACCTGACCGGAACGGATGGCCCGCTGGACCTGCATCTCGACGGCCTGGGGCGAGATGGGCTCGCCGTTGACCTCGGCAACGCTATCATTGCTCTGCGAGAAGAGCCCGACGAGCGATTCGATGCCAAATAGCGCGAGGGTGACGATGACCGCCCCGACGATGACCTTGGCGGCCATACTCTGGGAACGGTCCCGGATTTGTTGCAGCATGCTGGCCTCGGATAGCTTCTGTAATCGGGTAGGGTCCGGGGTCACCCCCGGAGCCCTCCCACACCACCGGGCATACGGTTCCGTACCACGGCGGTTCGCGAAGAACGGCTGAGCCACCTTACCGTATCAAGTACCGAGAT
>NZ_JAIRBP010000019.1:0-61121 GCF_021151495.1 Halomonas sp. IOP_31
GCCGTCGGCTAGTACTTCCCCTTGCCGGGCGTACAGGGGACTTTCACCCCCAAGTCATCCCGAGGCACCACCCTCGGGAACAGCGCCACTCAGGCGCTGCGCGCCATGCCTGGCGCACACGAAAAAAGGCGCACCGCTTGTGCGGTGCGCCTGGCAACGGGGCCTCTATGGCAGCATCCGGCAAGAAGGGATGCACAGTGTCATGGCTCAATCATCAGCGCTCTGAGAATCGCCGCCAGGCTCCGCGATAAATCTCGAAATCGATGAAACTTGCTAGAATTCAATCTCGAAACTCAGTTGACCGAATCCTTGAGTGCCTTGCCGGCCTTGAAACTGGGAACCTTGGCCGCTTCGATGTTGATCGGCTGGCCGGTCTGCGGGTTGCGACCCGTGCGTGCAGCGCGCTCCTTGACGGTGAAGGTACCAAAACCAACCAGGGCTACGGAATCCCCTTTCTTCAACGTGTCGGATACAGTATCGATCATCGCGTCCAGCGCACGACTGGCTGCCGCCTTGGGAATGTCGGCAGATACGGCGATGGCTTCGATCAGCTCGGATTTGTTCACACTTCACCCCTTGACTGTTTCTTCGGAAATTACTGGTAATCGGCACAATCTATCGGTGGCCATATACGATCACAGCAATGCGCAATTTATAGCAATGCGGTAAAACCGCTGTCAACCAACCATTGGGCCAAGCCGCGTCATGACGGGTTTTTCAACCCGACATGACGATAAATTATGCTTAATGCGTACTTATCATGCTATGCGAGGAGGCCGTATCTTCGAGTCTATTCTCCTCGCACCCACCTTCGGAAAGATCCATTAATGCAACATCGAGAACTTCGTCGATCCAGCGGACGGGCTTGATTTCCAGAACGTCCTTGACATTGTCAGGCACCTCCTTGAGGTCCCGGCTATTCTCTTCCGGAATAAGCACCGTCTTTATACCACCGCGCCGTGCCGCCAGCAATTTCTCCTTGAGACCGCCGATCGGCATGACCTCGCCACGTAGATTGACCTCGCCAGTCATGGCCACATCGCAACGCACGGGCCGTTCGGTATAGGCCGAAACCATCGCCGTCACCATCGCGATACCGGCGCTTGGGCCATCCTTGGGGGTCGCCCCCTCGGGAACGTGGATGTGCAGATCCTGCTTCTCGAAGCGCTCGGGGTCGATGCCTAGGGCGACCGCCCGAGCTCGCACCACGGTATGCGCCGCATCCACGGACTCTTTCATGACGTCGCCCAGCGAGCCGGTCTTGTTGACCCGCCCCTTGCCCGGCGTGACCACTGACTCGATGTTGAGCAGCTCGCCCCCGACCGAGGTCCAGGCCAGACCGGTGACCCGCCCGACCTGATTCTCCTGATCGGCCAGGCCATAGCTGAAGCGCCGCACCCCCGCGTAGGCTTCCATGTCTTCGCCAGCCAGCGACTGCGGTGCCAATGCTCCCTCCTTGCCCTCCTGCTCGAGACGCTCACGCAGCACCTTGCGACAGACCTTGGCGATCTGGCGCTCGAGCTCACGCACCCCGGCTTCACGCGTATAATAGCGGATCAACTCGAGCAGCGCTTCCGCGGAAAAGCCAAGCTCACCCTCCTTGAGGCCGTTGGCCTTGAGCTGCTTGGGGACCAGGTAACGCTCGGCGATGGCCAGCTTCTCGTCTTCGGTATAGCCGGGCAGGCGGATCACTTCCATGCGATCGAGCAGCGCTCGGGGAATGTTCATCGAGTTGGCGGTACAGATGAACATCACGTCCGACAGATCGTAATCCAGCTCGAGATAATGATCGCTGAAGGTGTCGTTCTGTTCGGGATCGAGCACCTCGAGCAGCGCCGATGACGGATCGCCACGGAAATCGGCACCGATCTTGTCGACCTCGTCGAGCAGGAACAGCGGGTTGCGGACACCGGCCTTGCTCATGCGCTGCACGACCTTGCCCGGCAACGAGCCAATATACGTGCGCCGGTGGCCACGAATCTCGGACTCGTCGCGCACCCCGCCCAGAGCCAGGCGCACGTACTTGCGGTTGGTCGCCCGCGCGATCGATTGGCCGAGCGAGGTCTTGCCGACGCCGGGCGGGCCCACCAGGCAGAGCACGGGCCCCTTGAGCTTCTTGACGCGCTTTTGCACGGCCAGGTACTCGAGAATCCGCTCCTTGACCTCTTCCAGGCCATAGTGATCGGTATCGAGCACTCGGGCGGCGTTGCCCAGATCGTGCTTGACGCGCGTGCGCTTCTTCCAAGGCACGGCAACCAGCCAGTCCAGATAGGAGCGCACCACGGTCGCTTCGGCCGAAGTCGGCGCCATCATCTTGAGTTTGTTCAGTTCCTGGTTGGCCTTGTCGGCGGCCTCGGCCGGCATGCCCGACTCCTCGATCAGCTTCTCGTACTTCTCGGCCTCGTTGGGCACGTTCTCGAGCTCGCCCATCTCCTTCTGAATGGCCTTCATCTGCTCGTTGAGATAGTACTCGCGCTGGGACTTCTCCATCTGTTCCTTGACCCGGGAACGGATCCGCTTCTCGACCTGAAGAAGGTCGATCTCGGACTCGATCAGCGCCATCAGGTGCTCGATTCGATCGCGCACCCGATCCATCTCGAGCAGCTCCTGCTTGTCGCCGATCTTCAGCGACAGGTGGGCACAGATGGTGTCGACCAGCCGACTCGGGTCCTCGATGCCCTGCAGCGAGCCGAGGACCTCGTTGGGCACCTTCTTGGAAAGCTTGACGTACTGTTCGAACTGGTTGAGCAGTACCCGAACCAGCGATTCCTGCTCGCGCTCGGACAATGGCTGGCTCGCGCGCATCATCACTCGCGCCGTGCTGTAACCGTCATCGTTATGGGTGACATCCTGAACATCGGCGCGGGAGGCCCCCTCGATCAGCACCTTGACGGTGCCGTCGGGGAGCTTGAGCAGTTGCATGATGTCGGCCACGGTCCCCACCGAAAACAGATCGCCGGCATCGGGATCGTCCTGGCCCGCTTCCCGCTGGGCAACGAGCAGCACCCGCTTGTCGGCTTCCATCGCCGCCTCGAGAGCCTGAATCGACTTCTCGCGACCGACGAACAGCGGAATGACCATCTGCGGATAGACAACGACATCGCGCAGCGGCAAAAGGGGCAGACTGAATGTCTCTTGGGTGTTCTGCTGCATTGCAGGCAGTCCTCACGAATCGGGTGGTTGGGCCGCTGGCGCGGCTCACGGCTGAGACCTGTGATGGGGGCAGATAGAGCGCTTTGCAACCGCGCCAGCGGGCCTGCAGAAACGAAAAGGGGGCCTCAACGGCCCCCGTCGCAACGAGAAAGGTTCAACCGCCCTTGTTGGCGACCTTGCTTTCTTCCTGCTGGGAGTAGATCAGCAGCGGCTCGCTCTCTCCCGCGATCACCGACTCGTCGATCACCACTTTGGTCACGCCACCCAGTGACGGCACTTCGTACATGGTATCGAGCAGTACCGACTCGAGAATCGAGCGCAGTCCGCGCGCCCCGGTCTTGCGCGCCATCGCCTTGTGCGCCACTGCACGCAGGGCGTCTTCGCGGAAGTCGAGCTCGACGTTCTCCATCTCGAAGAGCTTGGCGTACTGCTTGATCAGCGAGTTCTTGGGCTCGGTGAGAATCTCGATCAAGGCATCCTCGGTCAGCTCGGTCAACGTCGCGATGACCGGCAGACGACCCACGAACTCAGGGATAAGACCGAACTTGACCAGATCCTCGGGCTCCACCCGGGCCAGCACGTCACCGACGCCCTGCGCGTTGTCCTTGCTCTTGACCGAGGCATTGAAGCCGATGCCCCCCTTCTCGGCGCGGTCACGGATCACCTTGTCCAGGCCAGCGAACGCACCGCCGACGATGAACAGGATATCGCCGGTATCGACCTGCAGGAACTCCTGCTGCGGATGCTTGCGCCCGCCCTGCGGCGGCACCGAGGCGGTGGTGCCCTCGATGAGCTTGAGCAGTGCCTGCTGCACGCCCTCGCCGGAGACGTCGCGAGTGATCGAGGGGTTGTCCGACTTGCGCGAGATCTTGTCGATCTCGTCGATATAGACGATCCCCTTCTGCGCCTTCTCGACGTCGTAGTCGCACTTCTGGAGCAGCTTCTGGATGATGTTCTCGACGTCCTCGCCCACGTAGCCGGCTTCGGTCAGCGTCGTTGCATCGGCGATGGTGAACGGCACGTTGAGCAAGCGCGCCAACGTCTCGGCGAGCAGCGTCTTGCCGCTCCCGGTCGGCCCGATCAGCAGAATGTTCGACTTGCCGAGTTCGACCTCGCCCGACTTCACGCCGGCGCGCAAGCGCTTGTAGTGATTGTAGACGGCCACGGACAACACCATCTTGGCGCGGTCCTGACCGATCACGTAATCGTCGAGGGTATTGCGGAGCTCGCGCGGAGCGGGCAGGCGATCCTCGTCACCCTCTGCGTCGGCCTCGAGGACTTCCTCGCGAATGATGTCGTTGCACAAGTCGACACATTCGTCGCAGATGTAGACGGAAGGGCCTGCAATCAGCTTGCGCACCTCGTTCTGATTCTTGCCGCAGAACGAGCAGTACAGCAGCTTGCCCTCGTCTTTGCCTTTGCCGTCGGCCATTCGCGTACCTCATTAGGGCAGGCGACCCGCCGCGGGCCGCCATGATATGCATGGATAGAATTTACGCTATCAGGATGCCGGGCGCTTATCCAGCACCGCATCGATCAGACCATATTCCACCGCCTGGCTGCCGTCCATGAAGTTGTCACGGTCGGTATCTCTGGCGATGGTTTCGATATCCTGTCCTGTATGATCGGCCAGGATACGGTTGAGTTTATGGCGGATACTGAGAATTTCCTTGGTATGAATCTCGATATCCGAAGCCTGGCCCTGATACCCGCCCAGCGGCTGATGAATCATCATCCGTGAATTCGGCAGGCAAAAGCGCTTGTCCTTGGCACCACCGGCCAGCAACAGCGCGCCCATGCTGGCTGCCTGCCCCAGACACACCGTGGAGACGTCGGGCTTGATGAACTGCATGGTGTCGTAGATCGACATGCCCGCCGTCACCGAACCGCCCGGCGAGTTGATGTACAGGTGAACATCCTTGTCCGGGTTCTCGGACTCGAGGAACAGCAACTGCGCGACCACCAGGTTGGCGGTGTAGTCTTCCACCGGCCCCACCAGGAAGATCACCCGCTCCTTGAGCAGGCGAGAATATATATCGTAGGAACGCTCGCCGCGCGCGCTCTGCTCGACCACCATGGGGACCAAGCCACCGGCGTTTTGAATATCGAACTCGTTGCCCATTGCGTGACTTCCTTAATCCGGTGATTGGAAAATCCAGCGCCGCCCTATCCGCGTTGCAGTGACCAGAGACCCGGCCGGAGCCGGGCCGGCGTTGCTGAGCCGTCGCGAATCAGGCCTGCTGTGACGACGTATCGCCAGCGTTCTCGGCGTCTTCTTCGCCGCCCTGCTGCTGTTGCGCCGCCTGGAGCGCTTGTTCGTAGGACATCGCGATGTCCTTAACCCGTGCCTGGGCGAGAAGCGTGTCAACCGCCTTCTCTTCGAGAACGGCGGACTTGACCTGGTTCTTCATCTGCTCGTCCTTGAGGTAGTACTCGATCACCTCTTCAGGCTGCTGATACTGCTGGGCGAGTTCCTCGACCTTGGCCTTGATCTCATCGTCGCTGGCCTCGAGTTCGTGAGCCTCGATCACCTTGGCGAGCAACAGCCCCACCTGCACCCGGCTCTTGGCCTGATCGGCAAACAGCTCGTCGGGCAATTGGGAAACGTCGAAGTCATCGCCCAGACTGAACTGCTGAGCCGCCTGACGCTTGAGGGTATCGGTCTCCTGCTCGATCAGCGAGGCCGGCACGGGAACGTCATTGGCCTTCTGCAGCGCCTCGAGCACCTGCTGCTTGACGCGATTGTCGACGGCCTGCTTGATCTCGCGCTGCATGTTGTTGCGCACTTCGCTGCGGAACTTGTCCAGGTCGCCTTCTTCGACACCGAAGCGCTGGATGAATTCAGCGTCCACCTCGGGCAACTGCTGGGCATTGACCCGGTGAATCTTGACCTCGAAGATCGCTTCCTGGCCGGCCAGATGTTCTGCCTGGTAATCCTCGGGGAAGGTCACCTTGAGGGTTTTTTCGTCGCCGGCCTTGGCGCCGACCAGCTGCTCTTCGAAGCCGGGAATGAAACTGTTGGAACCGATCACCAACTCATGGCCTTCGGCCTCGCCGCCTTCGAACGGCTCGTCGCCGAGATAGCCTCTGAAATCGATCTTGACCTGATCGCCATCCGCCGCTTCACGCTCGACGGGCTCCCAGCCCGTGTTCTGCTTGCGCAGCGTCTCGATCATCTGGTCGATATCGGCGTCGGTGACCTTGGCGACCGGACGCGCGATCTCGGCACCCTCGATGGAGGCCAGCTCGATTTCCGGATAGATTTCCAGCGTGGCGACGAACTCAAGATCCTTGCCAGCCTCGTTGACCGTCGGCTCGATATCCGGATACCCGGCCGGATTGAGGCTCTGCTCGGCGATCGCCTTGACGTAGTTCTGGCGCATCAGCTCGCCGACCACCTCGTTGCGCACGTCGCGACCGTAACGCTGCTTGACTACCGCCATCGGCACCCGGCCCTGGCGGAAGCCGTTCAGGCGCACACGCTGGGCGGTATCGCGAAGACGCTCGCTAACAGCCTGATCGACCTCGCCGGCGGGTATTTGTACCGTGACGCGGCGTTCGATCTGTGAAGTCGTTTCGACGGAAACTTGCATGGATGGTCCTCTACCGACTAAGGCGTTTCGTTTGGAGTATGTCAAAAGAGCTGGATTCTAAGAACCCCCGGGCGCGCTGGCAAGCACGACCAATGTGTCAGGTTATGGTGTTACAAGACGCATTTTACAAGGCCTGAGCGCTAATTGCTGTATGACCTCGATCACGCGCAATGCGCGCGCAATATCGAAACCGATGACTCATTGCCAACCGAATGATACAGAGAAATCAGGGCGGGGAAAAAGAAACGGGATGGCGCCTTGCCTAGACGACGCCTTGCGAAATGGGGTGGATGATGGGGATCGAACCCACGACCACCGGAGCCACAATCCGGGGCTCTACCACTGAGCTACACCCACCACTTCGAAAGAGACGGCCGCAAGACGACATGGGGTGGATGATGGGGATCGAACCCACGACCACCGGAGCCACAATCCGGGGCTCTACCACTGAGCTACATCCACCATTGTCGCTTGTCATGCCCACGAGCCGCTCGGCCTGTCAGTACGCTTTGCCGGAGCCGACCAGCGACTGCCTGGCGCGCCCAGCAGGACTCGAACCTGCAACCTACGGCTTAGAAGGCCGTTGCTCTATCCGGTTGAGCTATGAGCGCCTATCGCTAAGGCCTTGACCAGTCAAGCTGACGGCACTGCTTGCGGTCATCGCCGGCTGGTCGGGGCAGAGGGATTTGAACCCCCGACATCCTGCTCCCAAAGCAGGCGCGCTACCAGACTGCGCTATGCCCCGTCGACGCTGAACACGGCCTTGACGCCGCCATAGGCCTCGTCAAGCGCTGCATATTCTACTCAAGACACACCGCAGGTCAAGCCGTTAGCGCTGCTTTCAAGGCAGCCCGGTGGTCGCCGGCGCTTTGACTGGAGCCGGGAGCGTGCGAAAATCGGCGCCCTTGCATCGCCGCCTCTTCATCGCCGGCACCGTAGCCCGCATCAGTGCAAAGGAATCTTCGATGACCGCCCAAATGATCGATGGCAAGGCCATTGCCGCGCATGTTCGCCAACAGGTTGCTCGACGGGTTGCCGCTCGCCGCGAGTCAGGGCATCGAGTACCCGGCCTGGCCGTGGTCCTGGTTGGCGAAGACCCTGCCTCGGAGGTCTACGTGCGCAACAAGCACCGCGCCTGCGAGCAGGCCGGCATCCACTCGTTCCGGCACGCCCTGCCCGCCGGTATCTCCCAGCAGGAGCTGGAACAGCTCGTCGATCGCCTCAATGCCGATGCCAGCGTCGACGGCATCCTCGTCCAGCTTCCACTGCCGGCCCATCTCGACGAACGGCCGATTCTCGAACGCATTCGACCCGACAAGGACGTCGATGGCTTTCACCCCTATAACCTCGGGCGCCTGGCACAACGCCTGCCGCTACTGCGCCCCTGCACACCCAAGGGCATCATGACGCTGCTGCAAGAGAGCGGCTTGGCGGTGCGCGGCCTGGACGCCACTATCGTTGGCGCTTCCAACATCGTCGGCCGGCCGATGGCGCTGGAATTGATGCTCGCCGGCAGCACTACCACCGTGTGTCATCGCTTCACTCGCGACTTGAAGAGTCATGTGCAGCGCGCCGATATACTCGTCGTGGCCGTCGGCAAGCCCGGCGTGGTCAGCGGCGAATGGGTCAAGCCCGGCGCGATCGTCATCGATGTAGGCATCAATCGGCAAGCGGACGGCAGCCTGATCGGCGACGTCGAATTCGAGTCGGCTGCCAGCCGCGCCAGCTACATTACCCCGGTCCCCGGCGGCGTCGGACCGATGACCGTGGCCTCGTTGCTCGAGAACACCCTCGATGCCGCCGAGCGGCATGATGCAATGCACGGTTGATGTCCCTTCGTTATAATTGGCCCCCTAATCTTTGCGATAGTTCAGCAACCAGGAGTCCCGGATGAGCGACAAGCCGATGAACGTGGAAAGCTTCAACCTGGATCACACCAAGGTCAAAGCGCCCTATGTCCGCCTGGCCGGCATCAAGACCGGCATCCACGGCGACAACATCCACAAGTACGACATGCGCATCTGCCAGCCCAACCAGGGCCACATGGAGATGCCCGCGCTGCACTCTCTGGAGCACTTGATGGCCGAGCTGTCGCGCAATCACAGCGACAAGGTCGTCGACATCAGCCCGATGGGCTGTCAGACCGGTTTCTACATCGCGATGATCAACCATGACGACTACGACGATGTCCTCGACCTGATCGAAGGCACCCTGAAGGATGTTCTCGCCGCCGACGAGGTGCCGGCCTGCAACGAGACGCAGTGCGGCTGGGCGGCCAGCCATAGCCTGAACGGCGCCAAGACCCTGGCGCGCGAGTTCCTCGCCAAGCGCGACGAATGGAACCAGGTTTTCGCCTGAGCCTGCCCATCCCGCAGAAGGACTGCTCGACACATGCATAAGATAGGCATCATCGGTGCCATGGCCGAAGAGGTGGCACGCCTGGCCTCACTGCTCGACAACCGCCAGACCCGCCAGCACGTTGGCTCGACCTTCCATATCGGACAGCTTCACGGCGTGGAGGTGGTGATCCTCCAGTCCGGCATCGGCAAGGTCAACGCGGCGGTCGGCACCACCTTGCTGCTCGACATGTACCAGCCCGAGGTGATCATCAACACCGGCTCGGCCGGCGGCTTCGGGGCCGAACTCGAGGTCGGCGACGTGGTGATCTCCAGCGAGGTTCGCCATCATGATGTCGATGCCGTGGTGTTCGGCTACGAGCACGGTCAGGTGCCGTTGATGCCCGCCGCCTACCTGCCCGACCAGCGACTGGTCAGCGTCGCCCGGGAATGTGTCGAGGAGTTGGGCCACCTGCGCGTCCATGAAGGGCTGATCGCCACCGGCGACGCCTTCATGGCCTGCCCCGATGCCGTCGCGCTTACCCGCGGTCGTTTACCGACCATGCTGGCCGCCGAGATGGAAGCGGCCGCCATCGCCCAGACATGTCATCTGTATGGCTGCCCGTTCGTGGTGATTCGCGCCCTGTCGGACATCGCCGGCAAGGAGTCGAACGTCTCCTTCAAGGAGTTCATCGATCAGGCGGCGACCCACTCCGCGCAGATGGTCGAAGCGATGGTCAAGCGCCTGGGGACGACGCGCCACGCGCCCCAGCAAGCCTGAGCAGGGTCAGCACTAGCGGAAATGTTCATCGGTCTGGATCGGCAACGCCGCCTTGACTCCCTGAACCGGGTTGCAGGAAGCAAGAAGCGGCGCTTCGATCGTACTACACCGCTCGCCGGCTGTTTCCGAGGCGGCTGTTCATGATGCCCGACATGCAATCGATGATTCATGCCGGGGCATTCGTTGTGACGGGATCGAGCCAGGCATACACTGCCGAAAAACGCCAACGATGCGACAGCCGCCGCCATGCTCGATGCCTCCCCGAATGACATAGCGCCCCTCTCGCCTTACCGGGAAGTGAAGCCCGTGCGCACGGCCTGGTCCCTCCATCGCGACCCGCAACTGGCTGTCCGGGAGTTAGCCGACGGACTGCAGCATGCCCACCTGGGCGCGGTGCTGTTCTTCTGCAGTACCGAATATCCGCTGGATGAGCTGGGGCATGCACTCGATGAGACATTCCCGCATGTACCGGTGAGTGGCTGTACCACCGCGGGGGAAATCACCCCCACCGGCTACGGGCGGGGATGCGTGGTCGCCATTGGCTTCGACCGGCGTTTCTTCACCGTTGCCCCGACATTGATCGCCGACCTGGAATCCTTCGATCTGTTACGGGCACAATGCCTGGTAGACAAGCTGCTCGGCGAGTGCCGGCGGCAATCGACGGTGTCCGCTTCCGATCACAGCTTCGCCCTGACCCTGCTCGACGGACTTTCGAGCAGCGAGGAGCAGGTATTGGCCACGCTGGATGCCGCACTCGGCAACATTCCCAGTTTCGGCGGGTCGGCGGGCGATGACAATCGCCTCGCTCATACCTACGTCTATCATCGGGGGCATTTCCACAGTCAGGCGGCGGTTGTGGTGATGATCACCACGCCATTGCCGTTCGAAGTCTTCAGCACGCACCACCTGCGCCCGTGCGCCGAGAAACTGGTGGTCACCGCCGCGGATCGGCACCAACGCACCGTACACGAGCTCAATGCCGCACCGGCGGCCGGAGAATACGCCCGGCTGGTCGGGCGCGAGGTAGCGCGGCTGAGTGAAGCCGATTTCGCCCAACATCCCCTGGCGGTGCGTATTGGCGAGCGATTCTACGCACGTTCCATCCAGCGGATCCATGCGGACGGCAGCCTGACCTTCTATTGTGCGGTGGAGAACGGCATCGTCCTGACCGCCATGCGACCGACGCCGATCCTGGCCGACCTCGAACAGGTGCTCACCGAGCTCGAATCACGTCTCGGGCCGCCGACGCTGATCATCGGTTGCGACTGTTTCCTGCGCCGCCTGGCCATCGAAGCGCTCGGCGAAGCGCAATCGGCCTCGGAGCTGTTGCGCCGGTGGCGTGCGATCGGCTTCAACACCTACGGGGAACAGCACCATGGCATGCACATCAACCAGACCTTTACCGGTGTCGCTATTGGCCATCCCCGACCCGACGCAGCAGATGGCGCCAGCCACGGCGCGTGAGCAGGCGCTGGTCGACGAGAACCGCCGCCTGCGCAAGGTGTGCGCGGCGCTGATCGAACGCGTCGAGTCGAGCGGCGCCGCCGAGGGTGCGCCTTATGCCGCCTTCGAACACGCCGTGCTGCTTGCAGAGCAGGTACGCGAGCGAACCGAGACACTGCATCACACCCTCGATGAGCTCGGCCAGGTGAATGCCCAGTTGCGAGAGGAGATCCACAATCGCGCCTCGGCGGAGCAGCGATTGATCGAAGCCAAGCAGGAAGCCGAGGCGGCCAACTCGTCCAAGACCAGGTTTCTCGCTGCCGTCAGCCATGATCTGCTGCAGCCATTGAACGCCGCCCGACTGTTCGCCAGTGCCCTGGGCGAGCACCGGGTGCCCGAGGACGCTCGGCATCTGGTCGAGCACCTCGGCCGCTCGCTCAAGGATGTCGAGACCCTGCTGGGTACCCTGGTGGATATCTCGCGGCTGGATGCCGGGGTTCTCAAGGCCGATGTGGCGCCTTTCGAAGCCGCCGACCTGCTCGACATGCTGGCCCATGAATATCAGCAGATTGCTGCCTCGCAGGGACTGGCCCTGCACTACGTGCGCAGCGGAGCCGTGATCGACTCCGACCTGCAGCTGTTGGCGCGGGTGGTGCGTAATTTTCTCACCAATGCCATCCGCTATACCGCCAGGGGCCATGTTCTGCTGGGCTGTCGCCGGCGGGCGGGAGGTCTGGAAATCTGCGTCGGCGATACAGGCCCGGGCATCCCCGAAGACCAGCGCAAAGCGATCTTCCTGGAATTCCGGCGCGCCGAAAATCGCCGTGTCGACCAGGATCGTGGCCTGGGGCTCGGCCTGGCCATCGTCGACCGCATCACCTCGATGCTCGACCACCCCGTGGGGCTGGCATCCAGGCCCGGTCGAGGCTCGCTGTTCTCGGTACTGGTCCCCTACGCGCATCGGCCCGCAGGGAAGCGTGTCCAGGCAGTGACCGAAGCCATGCCGGATGACGAACCGCTATCCGGCCGAACGATATGGGTCATCGATGACGACCTGGCCATTCGCGAGGGCATGCAGGCGCTGCTGGGAAGCTGGGGATGCCGGGTCATGGCGGCGCGCGGTCCCGGGGTACTGGAAGGCGAGACCGCATCACCGGACGTACTGATCGTCGACTATCATCTCGACGATGGCGATCCGGACGGACTGGAGACGGCGAGCCGGCTGCACGAGCGCTGGCCCGGCCTGCCGGTACTGGTGATCACGGCCAATCATGATGCCGCGCTCAAGCACAGCGCCCGCATGCGGGGATTCGGCTGGCTGCTCAAGCCGGTCAAACCGCTGCGCCTGAAGATGCAGCTACTCAGCCTGCTCGAGAGGACGTGAACCGAGCCCTGCCGACGCCTCGTCCACAGGGGCAAGGTGCTGCTCGTGGGCGGTCAGAATCGCCTGGACCCGACTGCTCACCCCGAGCTTGCCAAGGATCGCGGAAACATGCGTCTTGACCGTGGTTTCGGCAATCATCAACTCGCGGGCAATATGCTTGTTGGATTTTCCCTGCGACATCCGCGCCAGAACCTCGCGCTGCTTGGCGGTCAATGGCGTCAGGCCAAGCGCTTTCGTCGCCTCCGGCCGCGGAGCCGACGATGGCCGGCGCAGCAGATCGGCCGGTAGATAAACCCGCCCTTCCAGGACCTGTCGCAGCGCCGCCAGCAATTCCTGACGGGGTGTCGACTTGGGAATATAGCCGACCGCACCGAGGTTGAGCGCTTCCAGTACCGTCTCGCGGCCCTGCTCGGCGGAAATGATCGCGACCGGCAGCCAGGGCAACTGCTCGCGCAGCCGGACCAGGCCATCGAGCCCCTCGCTGTCGGGCAAGCTCAAGTCGAACAACAGCAGGTCGATCTCTTCGTGCGCGGCGGCATCGCGTAGCGTCTGGGCCAGGGTCGCGGCCTGGAGGATGGTGGTGTCGGGCAAGGCAGCGGCAATGGCGTCGACCATCGCTTCGCGGAACATGGGGTGATCGTCGGCGATCAGCAGGGTATGCATGGCGCTCGCTCCGTTTCGCCTCCTCCCAACGGAGGAGGCGCTCTCCTGCCTCGGAAGGATGTCCCGCCTCGGGCATCTGACCAAGACTGACACAGAGTCACCCATAACGATAACATCCGCAACAGGAGCACGCGCCATGATCTACGCCAACCCCGGAAGCGACGGCAGCGTCGTCGGCTTCGAAAAACGCTATGGCAATTACATCGGCGGCGAGTTCGTCGCCCCGGTCAAGGGCCAGTACTTCGATAACGTCACGCCGATCACCGGCGAGGTGTTCTGCGAGATCCCGCGCTCGAGCGCCGAGGACATAGACAAGGCCCTCGACGCCGCCCACGCGGCCGCCCCGGCCTGGGGCAGGACCTCGGCCACCGAGCGTGGCAACCTCCTGCTGAAGATCGCCGATCGCATCGAGCAGAACCTGGAGACGCTCGCCGTCGCCGAGAGCTGGGACAACGGCAAGGCGGTGCGCGAGACGCTCAACGCCGACATGCCGCTGGCGGTGGATCATTTCCGCTACTTCGCCGGCTGCATCCGCGCCCAGGAGGGCACCGCGGCGGACATCGACGCCAATACCGTGTCCTATCACTTCCATGAGCCGCTGGGCGTGGTCGGCCAGATCATCCCCTGGAACTTCCCGATCCTGATGGCGGTGTGGAAACTGGCCCCGGCACTGGCGGCGGGCAACTGCGTGGTGCTCAAGCCCGCCGAACAGACCCCGGCGTCGATCCTCAAGCTGATGGAGCTGATCGGCGACCTGCTGCCGGCGGGGGTGGTCAACATCGTCAACGGCCTCGGCGAGGAAGCCGGCCAGGCGCTGGCGAGCAGCAAGCGCATCGCCAAGATCGCCTTCACCGGCTCGACGCCGGTCGGTGCGCACATCCTCAAGTGCGCCGCCGACAACATCATCCCCTCGACGGTGGAACTGGGCGGCAAGTCGCCCAACGTCTATTTCGCCGACATCATGAACGCCGAGCCGGAATTCATCGACAAGGCGGTGGAAGGGCTGGTGCTGGCGTTCTTCAATCAGGGCGAGGTCTGCACCTGCCCGTCGCGGGCGCTGATCCAGGAAGCCATGTACGAGCCCTTCATGGCCAAGGTGATGGAGCGCACCCGGGCGATCAAGCGCGGCAATCCGCTGGACACCGAGGTCCAGGTGGGCGCCCAGGCCAGCCAGGAGCAGTACGACAAGATCATGAGCTACATGGACGTGGCCCGCGAGGAGGGTGCCGAATTCCTCACCGGCGGCGGCAAGGAGAGCTTCGATCCGGCCTACGACAAGGGCTACTACATCCAGCCGACGCTGCTCAAGGGTGACAACAGCATGCGCGTGTTCCAGGAGGAGATCTTCGGCCCGGTGGTGGCGGTGACCACCTTCAAGGACGAGGCGGAGGCGCTGGCGATCGCCAACGACACCGAGTTCGGCCTGGGCGCCGGGGTCTGGACCCGCGACATGAACGTCGCCTTCCGCATGGGGCGCGGCATCCAGGCGGGCCGGGTGTGGACCAACTGCTACCACCAGTACCCGGCGCATGCCGCCTTCGGCGGCTACAAGAAGTCCGGCGTGGGTCGCGAGACCCACAAGATGGCGCTGGAGCACTATCAGCAGACCAAGAACCTGCTGGTCAGCTACGACACCAACCCGCTGGGCTTCTTCTGAGCCTGCCGCCGCGGGCCTTGCGCCCGCAGCGTTCCAGCGGCCACGGCGATTACGCCAGGTGCCGTCCCAAGCAAAAAACAAAGGAGCATGCCATGGATTCCACCATGCAAGCCGCAGTGGTTCGTACCTTCGGCGAACCGTTGGTCATCGAGGAAGCGCCGGTCCCCCGGCCGGGCCCCGGCGAACTGCTGGTCAAGATCGCCGCCTCCGGCGTCTGTCACACCGACCTGCATGCCGCCCACGGCGACTGGCCGGTCAAGCCGGAGCCACCGTTCATCCCCGGCCACGAAGGTGTTGGTCACGTGGTCGCGGTGGGCGATGGCGTCAAGCATGTCAAGGAGGGCGACCGGGTCGGCATCCCCTGGCTGTACTCCACCTGCGGGCATTGCGAGCACTGCCTGGGCGGCTGGGAGACGCTGTGCGAGTCCCAGCAGAATACCGGCTACTCGGTCAATGGCGGTTTCGCCGGCTACACGCTGGCCCAGGCCGACTATGTCGGGCGGCTGCCGGACAATGTCGACTTCCTGGAGATCGCCCCGGTCCTGTGCGCCGGCGTGACGGTCTACAAGGGCCTGAAGATGACCGACACCCGCCCCGGCCAGTGGGTGGTCATTTCCGGTATCGGCGGCCTGGGCCACATGGCGGTGCAGTATGCCAAGGCAATGGGAATGAACGTTGCCGCCGTGGATATCGACGACAGCAAGCTGGCGCTTGCCGAACGGCTCGGTGCCACGGTCACCGTCAATGCCAGGCAGCAGGATCCCGCCGCCTACCTCAAGCAGGCGATCGGCGGCGCCCACGGCGCGCTGGTGACGGCGGTATCGCCGGTGGCCTTCGAGCAGGCGCTGGGCATGATACGTCGCGGCGGAACAGTGGCCCTGAACGGCCTGCCGCCAGGGGATTTTCCGCTGCCCATCTTCGACATGGTACTCAACGGCATCACCGTGCGGGGGTCGATCGTCGGTACCCGCCTCGACATGCAGGAGGCACTGGACTTCGCGGGTGAGGGCAAGGTCAAGGCCACGGTGCATGCCGACCGGCTGGAAAACATCAACGATATCTTCGCGCGCATGCTCGCCGGCAGCATCGAGGGGCGGGTCGTCATCGACATGACCGACTGACGGCAACTGCCCGGTTGATCCTCGCGGGGCGCGACATCGGTCGCGCCCCGTCCATTGCTGTTGCCGGTCCGTAGCGCCGCCACGGCGACAACGATCGGACTGGCAGTTTTTACAGGCAGGCTACGCCTGGCCCCGCTCCAGCACCCAGGACGTTCCTTCCCGGGAGTCCTTGAGCACGATGCCAAGCGCCGCCAGCTCATCGCGGATGCGATCGGCCTCGACGAAGTCACGCGCCCGCTTGGCCTCGGCCCGGGCCGCGATACGCGCCTCTATATCGGCCTCGGGCAGCGGCAGCGTATCGCTCCCCCCCTTGAGGAATACCGCAGGCTCCTGTTCGAACAGCCCCAGCAACCCGCCCAGGCGCCTGAGCTCGAAGGCCAGCGCCGGGGCCCGCGCGGCATCGTCCTGCTTGGCGCGATTGAGCTCGCGGGCCAGTTCGAAGAGCACGGCCAGCGCCTCGGCGGTGTTGAAATCGTCGTCCATCGCCGCCGTGAAGCGTGCGGCGAAACGGCCGTCGAGCTCACCCTGCTCCGGCGTCACGTCCTGCAGCGCATTATAGAAGCGCTCCAGCGAGCGACGGGCATCGCCGAGCGCGTCCGGCGCATAGTTGATCGGGCTTCGATAGTGGCTGGCCACCAGCAGGTAGCGCACCACCTCGGGATCGTGCACTTCCAGCACATCGCGGATGGTGAAGAAGTTGCCCAGCGACTTGGACATCTTCTGCTGATCGACGCGTACCGCACCGGCATGCATCCAGGTATTGACGTAGCGCTTGCCGGTCGCCGCCTCGCTCTGGGCGATCTCGTTCTCGTGGTGCGGAAAGGTCAGATCGGGGCCGCCGCCGTGGATGTCGAAGGTGTCCCCCAGGCAGCAGGTCGACATCGCCGAGCATTCGATATGCCAGCCCGGGCGCCCTGCGCCCCAGGGCGACGGCCAACTCGCCTCACCGGGCTTGGCGGCCTTCCAGAGCACGAAATCCAGCGGATCCTCCTTGTGCACGTCGACTTCGACCCGGGCCCCGGAGCGCATCTCATCCAGGTCGCGGTTATTGAGCTTGCCGTAATCGGCGAACTGGCGAACCCGGTAATAGACGTCGCCGTTGGCCGCCGCGTAGGCGTAACCCTTGCCGATCAGCGTCTCGATCATCGCCACGATGTCGTCGATGTGTGCCGTGGCGCGCGGCTCGTGGTCGGGGCGCAACACCCCCAGGCGATCCTCGTCCTCGTGCATGGCGACGATCATGCGTTCGGTCAACGCGCTGATGGTCTCGCCGTTATCAATGGCCCGCTTGAGGATCTTGTCGTCGATGTCGGTGATGTTGCGCACGTAGTTGACATCGTACCCGCGACTGCGCAGGTAGCGGGTGATCACGTCGAACGCCACCATCACCCGGGCATGGCCGATATGGCAGTAGTCATAGACGGTGATGCCGCACACGTACATGCGCACCTTGCCGGCCTCGATCGGCGTGAACGGCTCCTTGCGCCGGGTCAGGGTGTTGTAGATCTGCATGCGCTCAGCCCTTCTTCTGCGCCTGTTGTTTCTGGATCCGCGCCCAGCTGTCCTTGAGCCCGACGATGCGATTGAACACCCGCTTGCCCTCGGCCGCCGCGTGGCGATCGGCGCAGAAATAGCCGATCCGCTCGAACTGATAGCGGCTTTCCGGCGCGACCTCGGCCAGGCTGGGTTCGGCGTAGCCCTCGACGACGCTCAGCGAGTCGCGGTTGAGGTGCTCGAGGAAATCGACGTCGCGATCGCGATCCGGCGCCTCGACCTGGAACAGGTTGTCGTAGAGACGCACTTCCACGGGCACCGCCTGCTCGGCGCTCACCCAGTGGATCACGCCCTTGACCTTGCGGCCTTCGGGGTTCTGGCCGAGCGTGTCGAAATCGACCGAGCAGCGCAGCTCGCTGACCTCCCCGGCCGCGTCCTTGATCACCTCGTCGCACCGAATCACGTAGGCGTTGCGCAGGCGAACCTCCTTGCCCGGCGCCAGGCGGAAGAACTTCTTCGGCGGCGCCTCCATGAAGTCGTCGGCATCGATCCAGATCTCGCGAGTCAGCGGCAGGCGCCGCGTGCCCATGTCGTCGCGGGCCGGGTGGCCGGCGACCTCGAAGACCTCGTCATGCCCCGCCGGCACATTGGTCAGCACGACCTTGAGCGGCTTGAGCACGCACATCGCCCGCGGCGCGTTGTCCTCGAGATCCGCACGAATGGCATGGTAGAGCATGGCGATGTCGACCACCCCGCCCTCGGCGCGGGTGACGCCGATCATCTCGCAGAACTTGCGGATCGAGCCCGGCGTGTAGCCCCGCCGGCGCATTCCCGAGATGGTCGGCATGCGCGGATCGTCCCAGCCATCGACGAAGCCCTGGTCGACGAGCAGCTTGAGCTTACGCTTGGAGGTCACCGTGTAGTCGAGATTCAAGCGCGCGAACTCGATCTGGCGCGGCGTGCCGGGTACGGGCAGGTTGGCCAGGAACCAGTCGTAGAGCGGCCGGTGATCCTCGAACTCCAGCGTGCAGATCGAATGGGTCACGCCCTCGATGGCATCCGACTGGCCATGCGTAAAGTCGTATGACGGGTAGATCTTCCACTTGTCGCCGGTCTGATGATGGCTGGCATGACGGATGCGATAGAGGATCGGATCACGCAGGTTGATATTGGGCGAGGCCATGTCGATCTTGGCCCGCAGCACCTTCTCGCCCTCGGCGAACTCGCCCTTGCGCATGCGCTCGAGCAGATCGAGGTTCTCGTCGGCAGAGCGATCACGATAGGGGCTCGGCCGGCCCGGCTCGGTCAGCGTGCCGCGGTAGTCGCGAATTTCGTCCGGTGACAGGTCGTCGACGTAGGCCTTGTCCTCGCGCACCAGATGCTGCGCCCAGGCATACAGTTGATCGAAATAATCCGAGGCGAAGCGCACCGGGCCGGCCCATTCAAAGCCCAGCCATTCCACATCGGCCTTGATCGCGTCGATGTAGACCTGTTCTTCCTTGGCCGGGTTGGTATCGTCGAAGCGTAGGTGGCAGTCCCCGCCGAATTGCTCGGCGATCCCGAAATTCAGGCAGATCGACTTGGCATGGCCGATGTGCAGAAAGCCGTTGGGCTCGGGGGGAAAGCGGGTAACGACCTTGTCGACCGTGCCCGCGTCGACTTCCTCGCGGATCTGGTTGCGGATGAAGTTCGGGGCGCTGGTGCTCTCAATGGTCATGGGACGTCAAGGAACCTCTTGTCTACGCGTGTGGCCATGTCGCGAACGCCGGGACGGTTTCCCGGAGCGGCTTCGCGCATCGCTCGAAAGCCGCTATTATAGCGTGACGCTCGCGCGCTTCGCCAAGGCGCCGCCAGACTGTTTCGCTCCACCCAGCCAGTTCGAGATCCCAATGATTGTATTGCATACCAATTATGGCGAGATTCATCTGCAACTCGACCATGACAAGGCGCCCAAGAGCGCGGCCAACTTCGAACAATACGTTCGTGACGGGCATTACGACGACACCCTGTTTCACCGCGTGATCAACGGCTTCATGGTTCAGGGCGGCGGCTTCGATACCGATTTCGAACAAAAGCCCACCCGCGAACCGATCGACAATGAAGCCGACAACGGGCTGAAGAATCGCAAGGGTAGCGTGGCCATGGCGCGCACCCAGGACCCGCACTCGGCCACCGCCCAGTTCTTCATCAACATCGCCGACAACGACTTCCTCGATCATCGCGGCAAGAACCTGCAAGGCTGGGGTTATTGCGTGTTCGGCGAAGTCGTCGCCGGCATGGACGTGGTCGAGAAGATCAAGGCCGTGCCCACCACGCGGCGCGGCATGCATGCCGACGTGCCCGCCGAGGACGTTATCCTCGAGCGTGCCGAAATCCGCGACTGAGGCATCTCACTCCTGCGGCCCGTCACGCGACGGGCCAATGCCTGTCCACCCGCCCGCATCGAAGGCCGTTGTCATGACGACCCTGCTGATTTCCGATCTGCATCTGCATCCCGACGAGCCCGCCATCGCACAGGGCTTCCTGGCGTACCTGCAGCGCGAGGCGCGCCACGCCGAGGCGCTGTACATCCTGGGTGACTTGTTCGAAGCCTGGATCGGCGACGACTATCAAGGGGAATTCGAGACCCGCATCCTCGAGGCGCTCAAGCGCCTGAGCGACGCCGGTACCCGGCTCTATTTCATGCACGGCAACCGCGACTTCCTGATCGGCGACGGTTTCGCCGCGGCCACCGGCGCCACCCTGCTGCCCGACCCCAGCGTGGTGGCGCTGGGCGGCGAACCAGGGGGTGAACGAACGCTGTTGATGCACGGCGACAGCCTGTGTACCCGCGATGAAGCCTACATGGCGTTTCGCGCCAAGGCACGCGATCCGCAGTGGCAGACGCAGATCCTCGCACTGCCGGTCGAACAGCGTCTGACACTGGCCAAGCAGATCCGCCAGCAATCCGGGGAGGCCAACTCCAACAAGGCCGAAGACATCATGGATGTCACGCCCGCCGAAGTGGTGCGAAGAATGGCCGAATGCGGCGTACGCACGCTGATTCACGGCCATACCCACCGCCCCGACGTGCATCGCCTGGAAGTCGACGGACAGTCCGCCCAGCGCATCGTGCTCGGCGACTGGCACAGCGACCGGGGCTGGCAGGTGCGTGTCGACGACCGGACAGCCCCGCTGCTGGAATCGTTCCCGCTATAATCCCGCCGGCATGCCGACCGCCGCCGGGCTCACGACTCGAAGGCGGCCGGGCGCGACAGCTGCTTGTCAAGCAGCGTGCGCCAGCGCAGCAATACCGGGGCATCACTCTGGGTGACCTCCTTGAGCAGGCGCCGCAGCTCGTCGCTGGCATGGCTGTCACTGGAGTCGACGACGTCCAGCCACAACTCCAGCGCGCACAGCTGATGATGCAGGTCGTCGTGCTCGCGGGCCTGTTCGAGGGCCTGCTCGGTCAATTGACGGACCGTATCGGCGGAGCGCCCCTGGCGTTGATAGACACGCGCCAGATGGATCGAAAGTTCCGGCACGAACAGCGAGCTGCGCTCGCGGGCGATCATCAGGCACTGATCCAGATAATCCTCGGCCAGCGCCAGCTCGCCCAGCGCGAAACAGGCATCGGTGTACCACAGCATCGGCCGCTGGTAGCGATCCTGCCCGGACAGCTCGGCCAGTTCCTCGAGGCTCGCCTCGATCATCGCAAGCCCCGCCCGATCGCCCGAGAGCGCCTTGTGCCAACCCAGCGCGCACTGCGCCGTCATGTGCCAGATGTGCAAATCCGGCGTGCGCGTGACCTCGAAGGCGCGCTCGGCGCGCGCGCCGGCCAGGTGCACGTGCCCCAGCTGGCGATACATCGCCGCGGCAAAGAGCAACGCCAGCGCCAGCGAACCGGGATGATTGTAGGTCTCGGCGAGCCGAATGGCGGCCTCGACCTGCCGCTCGGCGCGACGATAATCGCCCCGCAGGCACAACGACCATCCTTGATAGCAGGCCGCGGCGACCTGCGGGTGGTCGGAGAACGGCAGCCATTCGAGCATCATCGGCTGATGCAGCGGATCGATCTCCTCGAGATGCTCGTTGGCTTCGCGGACGCGCCCGGCCCAGTATTCGCAGTGCGCCCGGGCGTAGTCGGCCAGGCGGCGATAACGCGGGTCCGGCAACTGCTCGGCGATCGCCGCCATCTTCGAGGCCAGCGAGAAGGCATCGGCATGCGCGAAGCGCTGGCTGCAGCCCACCCACAGCCCCCACTTGACCAGAAAACGCTGCTCAAGTTCGGTTTCCTCGTCGGCGCAGCGGCTGCCCTCGATCAGTTCACGCGCCTTGACGAAGCTTTCGTGAGCGATCGGCGAGCCATGGCCCTCCAGGGCGAAGGCCGCCTGGCCCTTGACCGTGAGCAGGCTGATCTCGCGCTCGGCATGCCCTTCTACCTGACGCAGGCTGGCCAGCCCGGCGTCGGCCATGCGCAAGGCCGTGCGATTGGCGCTGACCTTGAGTGCCTCGCGGGCAGCCAGCTCGAAATAGCGCGCTCCCCGGGAGAAGTGCCCGCTGCGCCGCAGGTGTGTCGCGAAGTCTCCTGGATGACGACTGATCCACATCGGGAAACGCTCCTCGATCAGCCCCACCACCTGCTGATGAATGCGCGTGCGCACATCGCGCGGACAGGACAGGTAGGCGGCTTCCTGCAGCAACGGATGAGTGAACTGATACTGGTATTCGCCATGCGGCTCGCCGGCCTCGACGATCTCCAGTCGACGCATGTGCTCGAGCCCCTGACGCAGGCGCTGCTCGTCGAGGCCACTGCATTCCTGAAGAAAGTCGAGGCGGAACTGGCGCCCCAGCACCGCGGCGACATGGGCGATGTGACGATCGCCCTCGAGTTGGTCGATGCGGCCGGCCAATAGCCCGAACAAGCCGCGGGGCAGCTCGTCGACCTGCACGCTGCGCCCTTCGCGGCGATCCATGTCCAGGCGCCGGCAGATCTCCTGGAGATACAGCGGCACCCCATCGCAGCGCTCGATCAGTTGGCCGCGCAAGCGCGGACTGAGATGCAGCCGGTAACGTCGCGCCAGCTGTGAAAGCAGCCGCGAAGACTGCATGGCATCGAGCCTGTCGAGCGAGAGCTGCTGATCCCAGTGCAGCTTGACCGACAGCGGCTCGCGGCCGTGATGGCTGGCCACCATCAAAAAGGCGCTGTTGATCGGCAGACGCGCCTGCAGGCCAGCGAGCAGCTTGAGCGAAGGCTCGTCGACCCATTGCAGGTCGTCGACCATCATCACCAGCGGCTTGTCCACGGTAACCCGCTCGATCAGCCGGCGCAGCACACCCACCAGTAGATCCACCGCCTCGCCGCTTTGCGCCAGCCCCAGACTGTCGCCGTCGCTTTCCAGACCCAATGCCTGATGCAGCAGCTTGCAGGGCTCGGTGGCGTCGACGAGCCCGGCATGGCCTTGATTCACCAATACCTGATCGAAGGTGTCGACATCCAGCTTGTCCTGACAATGCCAACGCAGCAGCATGCGAGCGACGCTGAACGGCTCGAGCATCGACATGCGGGTAGTCGACTGCCAGCACAGCGATATATCCTCGCTCTGCACCAGCTGTCGGAAGCTGACCAGCAGCGCCGACTTGCCCATGCCCGAAGCGCCCTGGACGAGTATGCTCTGACGCAACCCGAGCCCGGCGCGCGCCAGCGCATCGCGCAGCTTGCGCAGCGCACTTTCGCGGCCCACCAGATCGGGCGGGGTGGCATTGCGCCCGCCCTCGTTGATGCCCAGCACCAATGCCCGCAGGCGCACCTTGCCGTCGCTCGCCATCAGCCGCGACGACAGGCGCGGTTGCAGATCGAGCGCCGGCGGCATGTGCTGGCTCGCTTCCTGGGAGATGACCAGCTCGCTGCCTTCGGCGAGGCTCATCAGATCGAGCGAACGCTGGGTGACCTGTCCCAGCGGGTCGACCAGCTGCCGCTCGGGCAGATAGATCACCCGCCCGCTATCCAACCCCGCTGCCAGTTCGAATTGCGGCAGTTTGCCCTCGCCACTCCACTGCCGGGCGATCTCCTCGGGCAGCACGCGACGGCAATGCTCGTAGAGCGCGACCAGCTCGGCAAGCTGGTGAGCCGGGCCATGGGTACCGAAACAGGCCAGCCCCAGCCCGCCCGTGGCACCCGGCAACCAGAACCCGCCCAAGTGGTTGCACTGACGTTCCAGCCAGCGCAGCAGCTCGATCTGCAGGGAAAGGCAGGCGCGCACCTCGCCGCGCTCCTCCCATTCGCCGTGCAGCCGCAGGCGAATGGCCATCACCGACAACTGCCGATGCTCGATCTCGTCGTCGCGCACCGGCTGGCTGTCGGCGGCCAGCACCCGCGAGAAAGCGCCCTGCGGCGACATCGGCTGCAGCTCGCTGGTGCTGGCATCCGACCAGTAGCGCGCCAACTGCAGTATGTTCGGTTCGGGTTGCTGGCCCGACAACGCCAGTAATTGCAGGTAAGCGTTATATTCCTCGTGGGCCGCCGCCGGTTGGCCCTGCTCGATCAACTGGCGAATCAGACCCTCGTGGAACGGCCCATAGCCGGAAAAGCGACTGACCAATGTACGCAGCAACGGATCGGGCAGCTCGTCGAGCTCCTGCAGAACCTGCTCGGCATAGGCCAGCACGCGCTGACGCCATTCACCACGGATGCGCACCAGCCAGCGCTGGTATTCGGCGCACTGGGCAAGCTGCAGCTCTTCGGCGAGATCGCCGCGGTAGAGCGTCAACAGGCGTTCGAGACGCGCGACATCCGGCGTTTCGGCAAGCAACCGCTCGATGCTGTGCAGGTCGAACTGCCAGTCGGCGGGAAGCTGGAAGGCTATGGTCTGGCGCGACACCGCCAATACCCGGTCGGCCTCGTCGCCGAGACTCTGACGCAGACAGTGCAGCGCGTGGCGCAGGTTGGTGCGCCCCGAAGACAGTCCCTGATCGGGCCACAGCAGCTCGGCCAGCGCAGCACGGTTGACGGGCTGGCACTGCAACAGCAGATGGACCAGCAGGGCCTTGACCTTGTCGTAACTGAATTGGGTGAGGGTGTCGTCACCCAGCGAAAGGGAGAAATGACCGAACAGCGTTAACTGCGCATTGACGGAAGGGGTCCGTAGCATTGTTATAGGTTCCTGCGTTGCTCTGTCGACGACAGCGAGCCCTGACAGCGTTCGTTGACTCAAGCCACGGCGGGTAGGCCGCTGTGGAAACGGAACGTCTCGTCAGGCGTTTCGATCAGCTCGCGCTCGCGATCGGCGAAGAAAGCGATACGGGATTCGATGGGACCGTCCGCGAAGCGCTGGGCCAACATCAAGTAATCCTCATAATGTCGCCCTTCCGACTTAACCAGAGAGCGATAGAACTTGGCAAGCTCGATATCCAGATGCGGAATCAGCCGAGCGAAGCGCTCGCAGCTGCGTGCCTCGATGAACGCGCCGACGATCAGCATATCGACCAGCCGCTGAGGGTCATCGCGCTTTACGTGTTGCCGCAGGCCATCGGCATAGCGCGACGCGCTGAGGTGACGATAGGGGATGCCGCGTTCCTCCATCAACTTGACGACCTGTTCGAAATGCAGCAATTCCTCCCGGGCCAGCTGCGACATCTTAATCAGCAGCAGCGGCCGATCGACATATCGGTACATCAAGCTCATCGCCGTGGACGCCGCTTTCTTTTCGCACTGCGCATGGTCGATCAGCAGCAGCGTCTGATTGGCCAACGCCGCCTCGATCCAGCCCATCGGCGTGGCACAGGGTAGAAAGGCCAGCAGTTCGGCGGGCAACAGGGCTTCCATGGAACCGTCTTGCATCGCAATCATGGGGAAGATCCCGTCGAATGAGTGAAGCCGGAATGATGCCGCCGAGCCTCGACGTGAGCCATCAGCGCCGTCGCGATCGCCTTGTGGAGTTCATCGGCCGACAGATGCAAACCTTTACCGTGGGCTTGCAGTCCGTAACGCGTGATGTCGCGCATCCGCCCCCGGCCGACCCGCAACAGCTCCACGGCACGCGATAGCGCCGGCTGGTCGGGGCGATGGCGTATGCGATGACGCACCAGTTGCGCCTCGAGCTGCGCCTCATCGCTGACCGACAGGTACTCGCCGGCGACCCGGGCCCGCCAGGCATCCAGCCGTTGCATCACCTCGCGCCGCGTTGCGTCGCTGTAGACGAACCAGTCGCGGATCTCGCTTTCGTGGCGCTGGCAGCCACGGCAGACCGAATCGCCCACGGTGGTCGAACAAAGCCCTACGCAGGGCGAAACAATACGTTGCGACATCAAGCCCTCCCGAAAGAGCCTCCATCATAACGCGCCAGGCCAGGACCAGCGACCGGCCGGCCTGGTCGGAATACGGCAAAGAGGCCGCGGCGCAGACGGCCGGAACCGCCTCGCTTAACATTGTCGACAGTTTCCCGTAGAATGCGCTCGGCTCAAATAGGGCCAGAGGAAACAGAAAAAAGCCATTTAAGCGACATGCGTCACTATCTGGTCCCTCTTTTCTGCCCCGCTGGATTCCGATAATTGATGAGGGTCCCCACACGTGCTTGAAGCCTACCGCCACCATGTCGAGGAGCGCGCTGCCCAGGGCGTACCGCCCAAGCCGCTGAATGCCGAGCAAACCGCCGCGCTGATCGAACTTCTCAAGAACCCGCCGGCCGGCGAAGAACAGTTCCTGCTCGAGCTGATCACCGATCGCGTTCCGCCGGGCGTCGACGAGGCCGCCTACGTCAAGGCCGGCTTCCTGACCGCCATCGCCAAGGGCGAGGCCGACTCGCCGCTGATCGACAAGACCCATGCGGTCAGGCTGCTGGGGACCATGCAGGGCGGCTACAACATCGCCACCCTGGTGGCGTTGCTGGACGACGCCGCGCTGGCCAACGAGGCGGGCGAACAGCTCAAGCACACCCTGCTGATGTTCGATGCCTTCCACGACGTCGCCGAGCGTGCCAGAAACGGCAACCCCGTCGCCCAAGACGTGCTGCAATCGTGGGCCGACGCCGAATGGTACCTGGCCAAGCCGGCGCTGGCCGAGAAGGTCAGCCTGGCGGTCTTCAAGGTGCCCGGCGAGACCAACACCGACGACCTGTCACCGGCGCCGGATGCCTGGTCGCGCCCGGACATCCCGCTGCACGCCAACGCCATGCTCAAGAATCCGCGCGACGGCATCGAGCCCCTCGAGCCCGGCGTCAAGGGGCCGCTGGAACAGATCGATGCGGTCAAGGCCAAGGGCTTCCCGGTTGCCTACGTCGGCGACGTGGTCGGCACCGGCTCGTCGCGCAAGTCCGCCACCAACTCCGTGCTGTGGTTCTTCGGCGACGACATTCCGCACGTGCCCAACAAGCGTGCCGGCGGCTTCTGCTTCGGCAGCAAGATCGCGCCGATCTTCTTCAACACCATGGAGGATGCCGGCGCCCTGCCCGTCGAGATGGACGTCTCCAGGCTCGAGATGGGGGACGTCATCGACGTCTATCCCTACGCGGGCAAGGTCTGTCGACACGACAGCGACGAAGTGATCTCGACCTTCGAACTCAAGACCCGGGTGATTCTCGACGAAGTGCGGGCCGGCGGCCGTATCCCGCTGATCATCGGCCGCGGCCTTACCGACAAGGCGCGCAACGAACTCGGCCTGGGCCCCTCCGATGTCTTCAAGACGCCCGAGCAGCCCGCCGACAGCGACAAGGGGTTCACCCTGGCGCAGAAGATGGTCGGCAAGGCCTGCGGCGTGAATGGCGTACGTCCGGGCATGTACTGCGAGCCGAAAATGACCACCGTGGGCTCGCAGGATACCACCGGGCCGATGACCCGCGACGAGCTCAAGGACCTGGCCTGCCTGGGCTTCCAGGCCGACCTGGTGATGCAGTCGTTCTGCCATACCAGCGCCTACCCCAAGCCGGTCGACGTGGAGACCCACCACACCCTGCCCGACTTCATCATGAACCGAGGCGGCGTCTCGCTGCGTCCGGGCGACGGCATCATCCACTCCTGGCTCAACCGCATGCTGCTGCCCGACACCGTCGGCACCGGCGGCGATTCGCACACCCGCTTCCCGCTGGGCATCTCGTTCCCCGCCGGCTCGGGGCTGGTGGCTTTCGCCGCCGCCACCGGCGTGATGCCGCTGGACATGCCGGAATCGGTGCTGGTGCGCTTCAAGGGCGAACGCCAGCCGGGCATCACCCTGCGCGATCTGGTCCATGCAATCCCCTACTACGCCATCCAGCAGGGCCTGCTGACCGTCGAGAAATCCGGCAAGAAGAACGCCTTCTCCGGTCGTATCCTGGAAATCGAAGGGCTCGAGGACCTTACCGCCGAGCAGGCCTTCGAGCTCTCCGACGCCTCCGCCGAGCGCAGCGCGGCCGGTTGCACCATCACGCTTGCCGAGGACAGCGTGGCGGAGTACCTGAGATCCAACATCACCCTGCTCAAGTGGATGATCGATCAGGGCTACGGCGATCGCCGGACCATCGAGCGGCGCATCGCCGGGATGCAGGAATGGCTCGACTCTCCCAGCCTGATGCGTGCCGACGCCGACGCCGAGTACGCCGAGGTGATCGAGATCGATCTTGCCGAGATCACCGAACCGGTGCTCTGCGCGCCCAACGACCCCGACGACGCCCGGCTGCTCTCCGAGGTCGCCGGCGAGACCATTGACGAAGTGTTCATCGGCTCGTGCATGACCAACATCGGCCACTTCCGCGCCGCCGGCAAGCTGCTCGAGAAACTGCCAGCCGGCAGTCTCAAGACGCGCCTGTGGCTTGCACCGCCGACCAAGATGGACCAGCATCAGTTGACGGAGGAAGGGTACTACGGCATTTACGGGCGTGCCGGTGCGCGCATGGAGATGCCCGGTTGTTCGCTGTGCATGGGCAACCAGGCGCGCGTCGCGCCTAAATCGACGGTGGTTTCGACCTCGACTCGCAACTTTCCCAATCGCCTGGGCGACGGGGCGAACGTCTATCTCGCCTCGGCCGAACTGGCGGCGGTCGCCGCAGTGGTCGGACGTTTGCCGAGTGTCGAGGAATACCGCGGCTACATGGGCGAGTTCAACGCCATGGCCGGCGAAATCTACCGTTACATGAACTTCCACGAAATCGAGGAGTTCCAGAGAGCGGCATCCAACGTGATTCCGCTCGCCGAACAAGCCTGACCTTTCGATTCCGATGCTCGCAACATCGTCAATCGATGACCGAAACGCCCCGCTGTCGCGGGGCGTTTTTTATGATCTGTCGTGAGCCCGCCATTACCTTCGGTAACCATCATCGGCTTGCCATCGAACAGTGTTCGGCATAACCTTACGAGGTCTCGATCGAGCGTATGTCACCTCGCGCGTGAACCCGGCAGGACGCCATTCCCGCGAGACGACCGCCCCCGTCAAGGTGCCCTGAAAAGGCACCGGGTCGCCGTCTCGTCAGTTGCTTGAACGTGAGCATTGATCAAGGAGAACACTCGTGAAAATCAGACCGCTGCTTACCGCCTCATTGACAACCTCGGCCCTGGTCGCCGCCGCCCCCTCCGTCCTGGCAGCCGACGCCGGGGAAGGGCTCTACCTGGGCATAGGTACCGGCTTCAGCTCGCTTAAGAACGACAACGACGACGTCGACAACTTCATCGAGTCAGGCGTCGAGGATTTCGATATCGACGACGACGACACCGTCTTCAAGGGCTTCGTCGGCTACGAGTTCAATCCCTACTTCGCCACCGAAGTCTTCTATTCGGATCTGGGCAAGACCCGGCTCGAAGGCAACGACGGCGCCAACACCGATCTCGAATCCAACGCCTACGGGGTGAGTGCCGTCGGCCAGTTGCCGATCACCTCCTGGTTCACCGCCTTCGCCAAGGCCGGGATCGCCAAGTGGGAGACCGACGTCGACGGCAACCTCGGTGGACTGAGCGCCGATCTCGAGGACCAGGATGGCACCGATCCAGTCTACGGCGTCGGCGCGCAGCTCAACTTCGATCCGTTCCTGGTGAGGACCGAGTACGAACGCTACGACTTCGACAGCGATTACAAGATCGACACCCTCACCGCTTCCGTGGGCTGGCGCTTCTGACCACGGTCTGCCAGACATAACGCCGGGATTCGTTCCCGGCGTTTCTCGTTGGAGATCGGCTTGATTGCCAGCCGGTATCGGCGATGCCATCCTTGCCGCATGCCTGACAACGATTCGACACTGACACCGCGCGGGCTGATCACCGCGGCGGGGCTCTCATTGCGCGAGCATTGGCGGCCACTGGTCGCCTTTCATCTGTTCTTCACGCTACTCGCCACTACCCTGTTGCTCCCGGCCGGGGCCTCGACACTGACCGCCCTGCTCGGCCAGGTCGGTCGCCCGGTGCTGACCGGCTCGCAACTGCTCGACACCGTCCTGTCCGCCTCCGGCCTGGTCTGGCTGCTGGGCGCAATCGGTTTCACCACGCTGCTGCTCAGCCTGCAGCAGGCCGGCATGCTGCTGGTCGCGGCGCGCCCTTCGGGCTATCGCTATCGCCTGGCCCTGGATGCCTTGTGGAGCGTGTTCCGCCGGCTACCCGGGATCGTCGCGCTGACGCTGATCCAGGTGGGTATCCAGTTGGCGATCGCCCTGCCGCTCCTGTTGCTGCTGAGCGCGCTCTATCAATGGTTGCTCGGCGACATGGAGAGTTACTACATCACGCAGGTCAAGCCACCGGCGCTGTGGCAATTTCTGGCTGCGGCCAGCCTACCGGCGCTGATCTGGTTGTTCAGTGCACTGCACGCCTACCTGCGCTGGTCACTGGCACTGCCGAGCCTGATCCTCGAGGACCTGGGCCCACTTGCCGCCCTGCGTCGCAGCCGGGCCCTGACCTACCGCCGGCTGCGGCGGCTGGCGCTGCCGGTCGGCTTGCCGCTGTTGCTGATTCTCACCCTGCCGGTGCTCGCCTCGGCGCTGTTCGACACGCTGGCGACTCCGTTACTGCTGTGGCTGCCCGAGCGGGTCGCCGTGCTGCTGCCGGCGATGCTCGGCTACCTGACCCTGTACGCGCTGCTGACCCTGGCGGTGACATTCATCGGCGTCGCCGTCAATAGCCTGGTGATCGGCTGCATCTATCTACGCCTGGCGCATCGCCGGCCGCGTCCGCCGGCGCCCACGCCGCACGATCACCCGGCCTGGGTCGCCTGGGGTGCCGAATTGCTGGTGCTGGCGTTCGCCGCCAGCCAGGCTTTTTTCGTGCTCAACAGCTTCACACTGCGCGACGACGTGACCATCACCGCCCATCGCGGCAGCTCGACCGTCGCCCCCGAGAATACGCTGGCGGCCTTCGAGCAGGCGATCGACGACGGCGCCGACTATATCGAGCTCGACGTCCGACTGAGCGCCGACGGCCAGGTGGTGGTGGCTCACGACGACAGTCTTCAGCGGCTGGTCGGACTCGATGAACGGCTCAGCGAGATGACGCTCGAGGCGATCCGCGCGGTCGATGTGGGCAGCTGGTTCGGCGATGGTTTCGTCGGTCAGGGCATCCCCACCCTGGCGGAGGTCCTGCAACTGTCACGCGGTCGCATCAAGCTCTATATCGAGCTCAAGCCGCTCGGCGACAACGCCGAGCGGCTGGCGGACGCGGTACTCGCTCAGCTCCCGCGTCAGCGCTACGATCAGTTCGTGCTGGCTTCGCTGTCGCCCGCGGCGATCCGCGCGGTCGAACGCCGCGAGCCGACGCTGCGCACCACGCTGTTCGCCCAGTTCGTGGTCCGTGGCGGCCTGAATCTGGGCGACATCGATGCGCTGGGCTTGCGCTACAACCGCATCAGCGAGGATCTCGCCGATGCCATCCATCGCCGCGGCTACGCATTGCACGCCTGGACGGTCAACGGCCGGGCGCAGATGTCGCGGCTGATCGATCTCGGCGTCGATAACATCATCACCGACCGTCCGGCGCTGCTCGCCGAGGTGCTGGCCGAGCGCCACGAGCTCAGCGATGGCGAACTGCTGCTGCTCAAGCTGCGCAACTGGCTGCACTTCTGAGCCCCAACGCAAATCTTAGTCTGAGTGCGATACAGGACCTGGAAACGTCAGCCGCAACCGACGCCGCCCGGCACGTTGCGTGACGTGCCGGGCGGCGTCAGCGCTGGAGCGGTCGCTCAGGCCAGCGTCTCGCCGGCCAGCATGAACCAGGTCTCGAGCACCGCGTCCGGGTTCAGCGATACCGAATCGATACCCTGCTCCATCAGCCACTTGGCCAGGTCGGGATGATCCGACGGCCCCTGGCCGCAGATTCCCACGTACTTGCCCTGCTCGCGGCAGGCGGCGATAGCCATCGCCAGCAGCTTCTTGACCGCCGGATCGCGCTCCTCGAACAGATGGGCGACGATCCCCGAGTCCCGATCCAGGCCCAGCGTCAGCTGAGTCAGGTCGTTTGAGCCGATCGAGAAGCCATCGAAGTACTGAAGAAAATCCTCGGCCAGCAAGGCATTGGTCGGCAGCTCGCACATCATGATGATGCGCAGCCCGCGATCGCCGCGCTTCAGGCCGTTGGCCTCGAGCAGCTCGACCACCTGGCGGCCTTCGTCCGGGGTGCGCACGAACGGCACCATGATCTCGACATTGTCGAGGCCCATCTCGTCGCGCACCCGCTTGAGCGCCTGGCATTCGAGCTCGAAACATGGCCGGAACGTCTCGGAGATGTAGCGCGACGCGCCGCGGAAGCCGAGCATCGGATTTTCCTCGCCAGGCTCGTAGAGCTTGCCGCCGATCAGATTCTCGTATTCGTTGGACTTGAAGTCCGACAGCCGCACGATCACCGGCTTGGGATAGAACGACGCCGCCAGCGTCGAGATGCCCTCGACCAGCTTGTCGACGTAAAAGGTCACTGGATCGCGATAGCCGGCAGTGCGCACGTCGATGATCTGCTGCAGATCGGCAGGCAGCCGGTCGTACTCCATCAGCGCCTTGGGATGCACGCCGATCATGCGATTGATGATGAATTCGAGCCGCGCCAGGCCGACGCCGGCATTGGGCAGGCTGGCGAAGTTGAAGGCGCGGTCGGGGTTGCCGACGTTCATCATGATCTTGAACGGCAGATCGGGCATGCTGTCGACGCTGGTGGTCGTGCAGTCGTAGTCGAGCAACCCGTCGTAGACGTGCCCGGTATCGCCCTCGGCGCACGACACGGTGACCTCGCGGCCGTCCTCGAGCACGTCGGTGGCATCGCCGCAGCCGACTACCGCCGGGATGCCCAGTTCGCGGGCGATGATCGCCGCGTGACAGGTACGCCCGCCGCGGTTGGTGACGATCGCCGAGGCGCGCTTCATTACCGGCTCCCAGTCGGGATCGGTCATGTCGGTGACCAGGATGTCGCCGTTATTGACCTTGTCCATCTGCGCCGAGGTCTCGATGACCTTGATCGCCCCGCGGCCGATACGCTGGCCGATCGCCCGGCCGGAGATCAGCAGCCGGCCCTTCTCCTTGAGCTGGAAGCGCTCGAGCTTGCCGCCCTGCTGGTTGGAAACCACGGTTTCCGGGCGCGCCTGGACGATGTACAGCTTGCCGTCGTCGCCGTCGCGGGCCCATTCGATATCCATCGGCCGGCCGTAGTGCTGCTCGATGGTCACCGCCTGGCGCGCCAACGCCATCACCGCCTCGTCGTCGATGCAGAAACGTGCCCGATCGGCGGGAGCGACGTCGACGGTCTGCACCGACTTGCCCGCCGAGGCGTCCTCGGTGTAGGTCATCTTGATCAGCTTGGAGCCCAGCGTGCGGCGCAGCACCGCAGGCCGGCCTGCGGCCAGCGTCGACTTGTGGACGTAGAACTCGTCGGGATTGACCGCGCCCTGCACCACGGTCTCGCCCAGCCCCCAGGAGCCGGTGATGAACACCGCATCGCGGTAGCCGGATTCGGTATCCAGGGTGAACATCACGCCGCTGGCGCCAGTCTCGGAACGCACCATCTTCTGGATGCCCGCCGATAGCGCGACCTGGTCGTGATCGAAGCCGCGATGCACGCGATAGGAAATCGCGCGGTCGTTGAACAGCGAGGCGAACACCTCGTGAACCGCCCGCTTGACGTTGTCGAAGCCCTCGATATTGAGAAAGGTCTCCTGCTGGCCGGCGAACGAGGCGTCGGGCAGGTCCTCGGCGGTCGCCGACGAGCGCACCGCGACCTTCAAGTTGCTGTGACGCGACTCGAGTTCGCGATAGGCGTCACGCAGCGCCGCCTCGAATTCCGGCGGCAGCGGCGTATCGATCACCCACTGGCGTATCTCGCCGCCCACGCGCACCAGTTCGTTGACATCGTCGACGTCGAGACGCACCAGCGCTTGATTGATACGCTCGTTGAGCCCCTCATGGGCCAGGAACTGGCGATAGGCGAATGCGGTGGTGGCGAAGCCGCCGGGCACCGTGACGCCAGCGCCGGCCAGGTTGGAAATCATTTCGCCCAGCGAAGCGTTCTTGCCGCCCACCCGCTCGACATCGTCCATACCGAGACTATCGAACCATTCGATATAGTGTTCCAAGAGAGGTCCCCTCGTTTCGGTCCATGGCGCCTGGGCGCCGAATGCGCCATCCTGGCAGATGTCAGCACCCTACCAAGCGAAGGTCGTATTCGCCATTAGTCTAATAGCGAAGTCACTGGAGTATTTTTACAACATTGCCGCTTTTCACCCTCCTTCCTGTAGTCGGCGGCTTGTCGCGCCGACGTCGAGCATCGACAATGCAGCGAACCGTCATAGTCCACTACCCGCGAGAAAACCGGCATGTCCCGCACCGCCTTCTTCATCTCCGACGGCACCGGCATCACCGCCGAGACCCTGGGCCGCAGCCTGCTGGCCCAGTTCGAGAGCCTCGAAATCAAGATGATCACCAAGCCGTACATCGACAGCACCGAGAAGGCCCACAAGCTCGCCGAGGTGATCGCCGCCACTGCGGCGCGCGATGGCGAGACGCCGATCATCATCGATACCATCGTCGATCAGACCATCCGCGACATCATCAGCCGCGTGCCGGGCTTCAAGGTCGACGTCTTCACCACCTTCCTGGCGCCGCTCGAGGCGGAGCTCAAGGTCCACTCCTCCTACTCGGTGGGACGCACCCACGCCATCGGTCGCGACGACATCTACATGCATCGCATCGACTCGGTGCACTTCGCGCTGGACAACGACGATGGCGCGCGCACCCAGCACTACGACAGCGCCGACGTGATCCTGACCGGCGTATCGCGCTGCGGCAAGACGCCGACCTCGCTCTATCTGGCGCTGCAGTTCGGCATCCGCGCGGCCAACTACCCGCTGACCGAGGACGACCAGGACGAGGACGGCAATCTCAAGATGCCGGCCGCCCTGGCGCCCTATCGCCACAAGTTGTTCGGCCTGACCATCGACCCGCGCCGGCTGGCGGCGATCCGCAGCGAGCGCCGGCCCAACAGCCGCTACTGCTCGATCGATCAGTGCCTGCAGGAAATCCAGCAGGCCGAGGCGCTGTATCGCCGCTATCACATCCCCTACATCGACACCACGCGCTTCTCGATCGAGGAGATTTCCACCCAGCTGATCGCCGAGACCGGTCTGCAGCGGCGCTTCAGTCCGCGCTGAAGGCCTGGATGCCGGTCTGGCAGCGCCCCAGGATCAGCGCGTGGATGTCGTGGGTGCCCTCGTAGGTGTTGACCGCCTCCAGGTTCATCAGATGGCGAATCACGTGGTACTCGTCGCTGACTCCGTTGCCGCCGTGCATGTCGCGGGCCTGGCGGGCGATGTCCAGCGCCTTGCCGGCATTGTTGCGCTTGATAAGCGAGATCGCCTCGGGGATCAACTGGCCCGCGTCGATCAGTTGGCCGACCCGCAGCGCCGCCTGCAGGCCCAGCGTGATCTCGGTCTGCATGTCGGCAAGCTTCTTCTGGATCAACTGGTTGGCGGCCAGCGGCCGGCCGAACTGATGACGCGCCAAGGTATAGTCGCGCGCCGCCTGCCAGCAGAACTCGGCGGCGCCCATACTGCCCCAGGCGATGCCGAAACGCGCCCGATTGAGGCATGAGAACGGCCCCTTGAGCCCACTGACGTTCGCCAGGCAGGCGCCGTCGTCGACCTGCACGTCCTGCAGCACGATCTGGCCGGTGCTCGAGGCACGCAGACTGAACTTGCCCTCGATCGCCGGCGTCGACAGCCCCGGCGTGCCGCGTTCGAGCACGAAGCCGCGCAGCCGGCCGTCGTCGTCCTTGGCCCACACCACGAACACGTCGGCGACCGGGGCGTTGGTAATCCAGGTCTTGCTGCCATCGAGACGCCAGCCGCCCTCGATCCGCCGGGCGCGAGTCGCCATGCCGTTGGGGTCGGACCCGTGATCGGGCTCGGTGAGCCCGAAACAGCCGATCCACTCGCCGCTGACCAGCCGCGGCAGATAACGCTCGCGCTGGGCCTCGCTGCCGAAGGCGTGAATCGGATAGATCACCAGGCTCGACTGCACGCTCAATGCGCTGCGATAACCGGAATCGACGCGCTCCACCTCGCGGGCGATCAGGCCATAGCTGACGTAATCGAGCCCCGCCGCGCCATGGCCCTCGAGTGTCGCGCCGAGCAGTCCCAGGGCACCCATCTCGGTCATGATCGAAGGGTCGAAACGCTCGTGGCGATTGGCCTCGAGTATTCGCGGCATCAAGCGCTGCTGGCAGTAATCGTGGGCGGTGCGCTGGACCTGGCGCTGCGCATCGCTCAGCTGCGCCGACAGGCACAGCGGATCGCGCCAATCGACGGGGGTCGTAGCGGCCATCGGAGTCTCCTTTGAAGCCGGCTTCAGTGTCTTTGCAGGGCCGATTCCTGGCTGGCGGCCAGCAAGCCCTCGGCGATGCGCCGCTCGGTCGCTTCGTCGACCAACAGGCCCACCAGGTGCAGCGCAAAGCCCATTGCCGTTGCCGGGCCCTGGCTGGTCAACAGCCGACCGTCCTCGACCACCGGGTGCTGCGAGAGATGGCCTCCGGCATCGACCAGCGACCCTTGAAAGGCCGGGAAGCCGGTGACCATGTAGCCGCGCACCAGGTCGTGGGCAGCCAGCGCCACCCCGGGAGCGGCACAGATGGCGGCGATCCAGGCGTCGCGCCGGCGTTGGCGCTTAAGCAGCGCCGTCAGCGCCTCGCTGTCGCGCAGACGCTCGGCGCCGGGCATGCCGCCCGGCAACACGATGGCATCGAATTCGCTCTCGGGGTCGATCGCGGATAGACACTTGTCGGCGACCAATCGGGTGCCGCGCGCCAGCGTCACGCTGACATCGCTCATCACCGAGGCCACGCTGACCGTGATGTCGGCGCGCCGCAATACATCGATCAGGGTCACGGTCTCGATATCTTCGCTGCCATCGGCGACCGCGAGCAGTACCAGGGGCATCACGCTACCTCCTCGGCTTCAGGGTGGTTTGTCGGCCGGCGGCCTCCCCTTAGCATAGAAGCCCATCAGCGCCTATCAATGCGCATCGCTCCCGCAGCCATTTATGCCATCACCCCTTGTCGTCCCCTTCCCGGTCAGCGTCGCTATCGCCGGCACGATAGAAGCGCTGGATGCTCGAGAAGTCGAGCCGCCCGTTGCCCTGCGATGCGTGCAACGCATACAGGTTGCGGGCCTGGGCACCCATCGGAATCGCCGCGCGGGATTCCAGCGCCAGCGTCGTCGCCAGCCCCAGGTCCTTGCCCATCAGGTCGACCAGGAACCCGCCCTGATAGCCGTTGGAAGCCGGCGTCTGTTCCATCACCCCCGGCCAGGGATTGTAGACGTTGAGCGCCCAGTTGCCGCCCGAGCTCTGCTTCATGATCTCCGAGAGCACCGCTGGATCGAGGCCATTGCCGACCCCCAGCGCCAGCGCCTCGGCGGTGCCGCTCATCAGGATGCCCAGCAGCATGTTGTTGCACAGCTTGGCGACCTGTCCGGCGCCGCTGGCGCCGGCGTGGAAGATGTTCTTGCCCATCGCCTCGAGCAGTGGTCGGGCCTGGACGTAAGCCTCGGCGCTGCCGCCGACGATGAAGGTCAGGGTGCCGGCCCGGGCGCCGCCGACGCCCCCCGACACCGGCGCGTCGAGATAGCTCAGGCCGCGTGCCGCGGCGGCCTCGGCGACGGTTCGCGCATCGTCGGGCGCGATGGTCGAGGCATCGATCAGCAGCGGTTTGCCATCGAGCGCATCGAGCAGACCCGGCGCGTCGCCACCCAGGTAGAGGCTGCGCACATGGGCGCCGGCCGGCAGCATCGAGATCACCACCTCGACGCCGCGGGCGGCCTCGCTGGCCGAGGAGGCGCGACGCGCACCGGCCTGCTCCAAAGTCTGCATGGCGGATTCGACCAGGTCGTAGACCGTCACCTCGAAGCCGGCCTTGATCAGGTTCTCGGCCATCGGCGCGCCCATGTTGCCCAGCCCGATAAAGGCGACTTTCATGCTCGTCATAACTGTGCTCCTGTGTTTGTTGTTGTTAACGACGGCCGTGTTGATCCGGCCTCAAAGATCGCGCAGCGGATGCTCCGCGGGCGACCAGAGCGGCGCCAGAAAGTCGTCGACAGCCGACGACGGGACGCTGGCCACGTCGGGATACGACCAGCGCGGCGTCTTGTCCTTGTCGATCAGCAGCGCCCGCACGCCCTCGGCGAGATCGGCATGCCGCGTGCATTGCACCGACAGGTTGAGCTCGTCGCGGAAGGTATCGGCAAGGCTCGAGTGACGGTGGCGTTCGCGCATGCGCCAGATCAGATGGGCGGTGATCGGGCAGCCCTCCGCCAGACGCCGGCGATTGGCGGCCAGCCAGGGATCGTCGCGTCCGTCGTCGAGGATGCGCCGCACCGCGCCGGCGACGTGGGGCACCCCGACCAGGTTCTGGATGACATCGAACTGCCTTAGCAGTGGACTTTCGGGCGCCTGACTGCGCGCCTCGAAATCCGCCAGTATCTCGCCCACGGCGTTCGGGCGGGCAAGTTCGCCCTGCTGCAGGGCGGCGATCAGCGCTTCACGTCGCTCGCGGGGAATGAAGCGGTCGGCCAGCCCCGCCAGCAAGGCATCGCGGGCGTTCAACTGGGCGCCGGTCAGTCCCAGGTAGGCGCCCAGCCCACTGGGCATGCGGCTCAGAAACCAGCTGGCGCCGATATCGGGATACAGCCCGATGGTGATCTCGGGCATGGCGATGCGCGAGGTTTCGGTGACCACCCGCTCGCTGCCACCAGCCATCAGCCCCAGGCCACCGCCCAGGATGATGCCGTCGCCCCATACGATCAGCGGCTTGGGATAGCGGTGGATACGGTAGTCGAGGCGGTACTCGGCACTGAAGTAGCGCGTGGCGAAATCCGCATCGCGCGCACCGGCGGTATCGCGCATGGCGCGGTACAGCGCGACAACATCGCCGCCGGCGCAGAACGCCTTGTCGCCCGCGCCCTCGAGCCATACCGCGGCGACCGATGGGTCGTCGGCCCATTGTTCCAGACGCGCCAGCAACCCCTCGATCATCGCCAGCGACAAGGCGTTGAGCGAGCGCGGCGCATTGAGCGTGGCCACCCCGATGCGCCGCTCGTCGCGGGTCGGCCACGTGTCGAAAAGCACGGCATCCTCGGTCATGATCCGGCGTCTCCGGTTGGTTGTAATCTCGGCGAAGCGAGCGCGTCAGCGCTCATTGCAGCAGCTCGACGACGCCCGGCTCGAACAGCCGGCGCGCGGCGATCAGGCGCATGATCTCGTTGGTTCCCTCGAGGATCTGGTGAACGCGGGTGTCGCGCACCAGCCGCTCGAGCGGGTATTCCCGGATGTAGCCATAACCGCCGTGCAGCTGCAGGGCGTCGTTGCAGACCTGGAAACCGATGTCGGTAGCCAGGCGCTTGGCCATCGCGCAGTGGGCCGGCGCCTGGGGATCGCCGCGATCGAGTTGCCAGGCGGCATGGCGCACCATCAGCCGGGCGCTGAGCAGCTCGCTGGCCATGTCGGCGAACTTGAACTGCAGAGCCTGGAACGTCGCCAGTTCGCGGCCGAACTGCTTACGCTGCTGAAGATAGTCGCGGGACAGCGTCAGCGCCTGCTGGGCCGCGCCCAGCGAGCAGCTGGCGATATTCAGACGCCCGCCATCGAGCCCCTTCATCGCCAGCTTGAAGCCCTCGCCCTCCTCGCCCAGCCGGTTGCCGGCGGGCACCCGTACGTCGTCGAAACTGACCAGCCGGGTCGGCTGGCTCTTCCAGCCCATCTTCTCCTCGTTCTTGCCGTACTCGATCCCCGCGCTGTCGGCGGGCACCAGGAAGGTCGAGATGCCCGCCGCGCCGGAATCCGCCGCCCCGGTACGCGCCATCACTACCAGCACGTCGGTGGCGCCGGCGCCGGAGATGAACATCTTGCTGCCGGTCAGTCGGTATTCGTCGCCGTCGCGTACCGCCCGGGTCGTCAGGCTGGCGGCATCGGAGCCGGCGCCGGGTTCAGTCAGGCAGTAGGAGGCCAGCCGCTCGCCGCTGACCAGGCGCTCGATCCAGCTCTCGCGCAGCGCCTCGTTGCCCCAGCTGGCGATCATCCAGGTCGCCATGTTGTGAATCGTCAGGTAGGCGGTGGTCGACACGCACCCCTGGGCGAGCTGCTCGAAGATCAGCGCGGCGTCGAGGCGCGACAGCCCCAGCCCGCCACGCGCCTCGTCGATGTAGATGGCCAGAAAGCCGGCCTCGCCGGCGCGGCGGATGACCTCCACGGGAAAGTGCGCGGTGGCGTCCCACTCGGCGGCGTGCGCAGCGAGCTCGGCCTGGGCGAAGTCGGCAGCGGCCTGCTGCAGGGCACGTTGGTCGTCACTCAGGGCGAAGTCCATGAGCGGTATTCCTCGGCTTTTCGGTGGCTCGTGACTCTAACCTAGCAGCGCGCAGCGAGCGGACAAGACGGCCGTTAGTCTACTTTACGTAAACGTAAGCCTCCTCTAGCCTAGGGCGACGGGCACGATGACATCGGCGTCATCCCCACCGATTGCGAGGATCAGCCGCATGCTAGAGACGACCCCCGCCACCGTCGGCGCGCGCGACACCCATCGTCGCACCTATACCATCGGCGAGCTGGCACGGCGCTACGAGGTCACCCCGCGCACCATCCGCTTCTATGAGCAGGAAGGCCTGCTCGAGCCCGAGCGTCGCGGTCAGACGCGCATCTACCATGACAAGGACCGGGTGCGCCTCAAGTTGACCCTGCGCGGCAAGCGCCTGGGCTTTTCGCTGGCCGAGATCCGCGAGGTCATCCATCTTTACGATCATGCGCCCGACGGCGATGAGCGCCAGCTGCGACGCATGCTGGACATCCTCGACGAGAAGCGCGCCGCGCTCACCCGGCAACGGCAGGATATCCAGGCCCTGCAGCGCGAGCTCGACGACGTCGAGGCGCGCTGCCGCGACTCGCTGGCCGCGCTGTCGCGACAACGCGCGAGTTCCTGAACCCGTTTTCCAGACACGCCGCTTTCAAAGCCTTGCCCGAGCCGACAAAAACAAGCAGGAATCAGCGATGACAAGCCAAGCCACCCCCCGCACCGTCCCGAAAAATCGCCCCAGCTACGTCAGCGGCGTCGCTGAACGGCCGCTCAAGGGCGAAACCATCGGCGACTGTTTCGATGCCACCGTCGCTCGCTATCCGGACCGCGACGCGCTGATCAGCCGTCATCAGGGATTGCGCTATAGCTGGACCCGCCTTCAGGCCGAAGTCGATCGCGCCGCACGCGCCCTGCTCGCCGTGGGCGTGGCGAGCGGCGAGCGGGTCGGAATCTGGGCAACCAATCGCGCCGAATGGGCGATCACCCAGTTCGCCACCGCCAAGATCGGCGCCATCCTGGTCAACATCAATCCCAGCTATCGCAGCCACGAACTCGATTACGCGCTGCGCCAGTCAGGCACGTCGACGCTGATTCTGCAGGGCGCCTTCAAGACTTCGCGCTACGCCGACATGATCGCCGAGTTGGTGCCCGCGCTCAATGAAACGGCCGGTGCGACGCTCGCCGGTGCCACGCGCGCCGGCGAACGGCTGCCCGAGCTCAAGCGCGTGGTGTGTCTCGACGACGACTGGGCGCTGCCCGGCATGCTCACCTGGCGTGCGCTGCTCGAGCGCGCCGACGAGACGAGCGCCGAGCAGCTCGCCACCCTGCAGGCCAGCCTGCAGTTCGACGATCCGATCAATATCCAGTACACCTCGGGAACCACCGGCGCGCCCAAGGGCGCCACGCTGTCGCATCACAATATCCTCAACAACGGCTTCTTCGTCGCCGAACGCATCGCGCTCACCGCCGAAGACCGCATGGTGATTCCAGTCCCGCTGTATCATTGCTTCGGCATGGTGATGGGCAACCTGGGCTGCATGACCCACGGCGCGGCGATGATCTATCCCGGCGAGGGCTTCGATGCGCTGGCCACCCTCACGGCGGTGGCCGAGGAGCGCGCCACCGCCCTCTACGGGGTGCCGACGATGTTCATCGCCGAGCTCGAGCATCCCGAGTTCGCCCGCTTCGACCTGTCGTCGCTGCGCACCGGGATCATGGCCGGCTCGATCTGCCCCATCGAGGTAATGCGCCAGGTAATCGACAAGCTGCACATGCAGGAGGTCAGCATCTGCTACGGCATGACCGAAACCAGCCCGGTGAGCTTGCAGACCCAGACCGACGCCCCGCTCGACAAGCGCGTGACCACCGTGGGCACCATCCACCCCCATCAGGAGGTCAAGCTGGTGGACCCATCGACGGGGCGCATCGTGGCGCACGGCGAGCGCGGCGAACTGTGCACCCGCGGCTATAGCGTGATGCTCGGCTACTGGCAGAACCCCGAGGCCACCGACAAGGCGATCGACGATGCCGGCTGGATGCACACCGGCGACCTGGCGCAGATGGACGCCGAGGGTTATGTGGCGATCACCGGGCGCATCAAGGACATGATCATCCGCGGCGGCGAGAACATCTATCCGCGCGAGATCGAGGACTTCCTGTATACCCACCCGGCGATTTCGGATGTTCAGGTGATCGGCGTCCCCGACGGCAAGTACGGCGAAGAGGTGATGGCGTGGGTCAAGCTGGTCGACGGCCAGCAACTCGACGAGGAGGCACTCCGGGCGTTCTGCCAGGGGCGCATCGCGCACTACAAGGTGCCGCGCTACGTCAAGTTCGTCGACGACTTTCCGATGACCGTCACCGGCAAGATCCAGAAGTTCAAGATGCGCGAGACCGCCACCCAGGAGTTGGGGCTGGCCTGAGCTGTAAGCTTTAAGCGGTAAGCAAAACCCCGCGAGCGTCAGGCCCGTGGGGTTTTCTTATAGCTTCCGGCTTAAGGCTTACCGCTCGCCCCGAAGGGGCGGTCACATGCCCTTCGGCGCGAAGATTCCCGGCGCATTGCGCCAGTAGCCCTTGTAGTCCATGCCGAAGCCGAACACGTAGCGATCCTCGACTTCGAGACCGCAGTAATCGGCCTTGAGATCCGGTGCCGCCTTGCGCTCGTGGCGCTTGTCGACGAGTACCGCGGTCGAGATGCTGGCAGCGCCGGCTGCGCGGCAGTAGGCCAGAATCGCCGCCAGCGTAGCGCCCTCGTCGAGAATATCGTCGACGATCACCACGTGCCGGCCGGCCATCGGCACTTCCGGCGAGACCCGCCAGAACAGCTCGCCGCCGCGTATGCCGCCCCGATAGCGGGTCGCGTGCAGGTAATCGACTTCCAGCGGGAAGCCGAGCCGCGTCAGCAGGTGGCCGGTGGTGATCAGTCCGCCATTCATCACGCAGTAGAAGACCGGCAGCTTGTCGCCCAGCTTGTCGGTGATCGCCTCGGCCATGCGATCGAGGGCGCGCTCGACCTGGGACTGGGTGATCAGACAATCGGCATTGTCCATGAGCTCACGCATGAAGGTGAGAGAATCGTGATGCGTGCTTTCGTGTTCAGACATCGGAAATTGGTGTCACTGTCGCTTGCGGAAGGTCCACGTCCGCTTCCGATGGAAGCGGCGTGGCACGATGAATCCAAAGGTGAAGGCGGCCGTTCGCCGCTGTATCGCGACGCTTTGGCGTCTTCTCGTGGGCATTGAGTGTCACAGCACGCTCAATTCTGCGGTGCGGGATCCGCAGGCTCGTCGACCAGCGCCTCGAGCTGCGCGTGGGCCTTGCGCCAGCGGCTCAGCGCCGTCAGCGTGTCGAGTCCCGGCCGGGCGCGGCCGTAACGCAGCTTGGCCGGGCGCTTGGAAGCGCGCCCGGCACAGGCCTCGATGACCGCCCGGGCGGCGTCGCGGTCGTTGCATACCAGGACCATGTCACAGCCGGCATCGAGCGCCTGCAGGGCGCGCGCGGCAGGATCGCCCGCGGTATGCGCGGCCGCCATCGACAGATCGTCGGAGAAGATCGTGCCCTTGAAGCCCAGCTCCTCGCGCAGCAGCCCCAGCCAGCTCGGCGAGTAACCGGCCGGCCGCGCATCGAACGCCGGATAGACCACGTGTCCCGGCATGATGCCGTCGAGACGCCCGGCCAGCTCGGCGAAGGGAATCAGGTCATGGGCCCGCAGCGCCTGCAGCGGGCGCTCATCGACGACCTCGTGGGTATGCGAGTCGGCGGCGGTACCACCATGGCCCGGGAAGTGCTTGCCCACGGCGACCATGCCGGCCTCGTGGAGGCCGTCGATGAACGCCCTTCCCATCGTCGCCACGGCGTGCGGATCCGCCGAGAAGCTGCGGTCGCCGATCACGCTGGAAAGTCCGGCGTCGACGTCAAGCACCGGGGCGAAGCTCAGGTCGAGCCCGCAGGCCGCCATCTCCATGCCCAGCAGCCACCCGGCTTCCCGGCACAGATGCAGACAGCGCTGCGGGTCGCTCACGTAGCAGCGCCCCAGCCGGGCCATCGACGGCAACCGCGTCACGCCCTCGCGCAGCCGCTGAACCCGGCCACCCTCCTGGTCGATCCCCAGCAGCAGATCCGGGCGAATCTGGCGCAGGCTGGCGCACAGCTCGCCGACCTGGGCCGCATCGGCGATGTTGCGCGCGAACAGAATCACCCCGCCGACTTCGGGCCGCATCAGCAGTTCGCGCTCAGCGCGACTCACAGTAGTCCCTTCGAGATCCAGCATCACCGGGCCGAGCGGTTGGGTCATGGTCGGAGTCCTTGGCTTTGAGGGGGCCGATTCTAGACCAATGACGGCCCCGACAACAGGCGTTGGCGGTCAGTCATGCAACCACACCGGGGTACCCGGCACGGCCCGCTCGAACAGGCTGAGCAGCACCTCGTCGCGTAGCCGTATGCAACCGTGCGAGGCGGGTTGGCCCATCGGCTCCGAGGCAGGCGTGCCGTGCAGGTAAATATAGCGGCGCTGGGAATCGACGGCACCCCCGCGATTGAAACCCCGCTCCAGCCCGCACAGCCAGAGGATGCGCGTGAGGATCCAGTCGCGCTGTGGGTGGGCCGCCGCCAGCGCGGGGCCATACACCTCCCCGGTGGATCGACGGCCGCGAAATACCGTGCCCGGCGGCTCGCCCCCGCCGATCGCCGCGCGCACGTAATGCCAGCCCAGCGGTGTCTGGCCACTGCCAGTGTGTTGCCCGTTGCCCGCGGCACCCGACGAGATGGCATGACGCTGTAGCGCGTCACGGCCCTGCCACACGGTCAGCGACTGACGCGCCAGATCGATCTCGAGCCATAGCGCATCCGCCGGCGGCAGTTCATGGAGTCGCGGTGTGCGCATGCCTACCCCGCCAATGCCTGTGGGTCCTCGGGCAGCGGCGCGTTCATGCCGGCGACCACCACCGGCCGCAAGCGCCGGATCAGCTCACGAACGCTGACGTGCTCGCCATAATCCTGCTCGGCGATGTCGCGCAATGCATCGAGCCCGGACAACGTGAAGATCACCGTACCCAGCATGAAGTGCAGCCTCCAGAAGCGTTCGCTGTCGGGCAGTTGCGGCGTGGCCTTGCGCACCAGTTCGGCAAAGCGCGTGAAGACGCTGCCGTACTGCTGCTGGATATACCTGCGCAGGTGGCCCTGGGCCTGAGTGTAGGCCAGCCCCAGCAGGCGCATGAACACCTTGAGGCTGTTGCGCTCGGCCGGCACCTCGAGCACGGTGCGCGCCATGCTTTCCAACAGGACTTCCAGGGGGATGGGCTGGCCTGCATAGTCGGCCTCGAGTTCGTCGAGCCTGGCGTGGAAGCGCTCCGTGAACGGGTCCAGGTAGCGCGCGAAGACCGCCTGAATCAGCGCCTTCTTGGAGCCGAAATGATAGTTCACCGCCGCCAGGTTGACCTTGGCCTTGCTGGTGATGTTACGCAACGACGTCTCGGCAAAACCGCGCTCGGCAAACAGCACTTCGGCGGTATTGAGTATCCGCGTCACTGTGTCGGTCTGAGCCATGACATATCCCTGCTGAAAAACGATTGTTTTAAACGTGGCCAGGATTCTACCTCGTTAACGTTTCTTCAACAAACCGGTCCGTTTCAAACGTTGGGTTCAGCTGCACTATTCGAGCCGAGCGCCGACTTGCCGATTACTGGATGCAATTCCATGCTGTATACTTAACCACGAACCCGTTAAGCGACCAGCGGAGGCCGCATGACCCACACTCTTACCCCGCGCCAGCAGAACGTCTACGACTTCATTGTCAAGACCATGAACGAACTGGGCTATCCGCCGACCCGGGCCGAGATTGCCCGTGCACTGGGCTTCCGCTCGCCCAACGCCGCCGAGGAGCACTTGCGCGCGCTTAGCCGCAAGGGCGTGATCCGCATGATTCCCGGCACCTCGCGAGGCATCCGCCTGCCCAGCCAGGCCGCTCAGGCCTATCCCCAGAGTGAAGCGGGTCTCACCGACAGCGAGAGCGGCCTGCCGATCATCGGTGAGGTCGCTGCCGGTAGCCCGATGCTGGCCGCCGAGCATATCGATCGCTACTGCCCGTTATCGGCCGACTTCTTTTCGCCACGCGCCGATTACCTGCTGCGTGTGCGCGGGCTATCGATGCGCGACGTCGGCATCCTCGAGGGCGACCTGCTCGCCGTGCACCGCACCGACCGGGTCCGCGACGGGCAGATCGTGGTGGCTCGCCTGGAGGACGACGTGACCGTCAAGCGCTTCAAGCGTGACGGCCATCGCGTATGGCTGCTCGCCGAGAACCCCGAGTTCGAACCGATCCAGGTCGATCTGCGCCATGAGCATCTGGACATCGAGGGCGTCGGCGTCGGCGTGATCCGCGGTGGCAACGGCCAGGCGCTGGGTTAGCATGCGGTGGCGCTCGGCGGCACCGCCCAGTGGGTGATTCATGCGCAAGATCCTGCATGCCGACTGCGACTGTTTCTATGCCGCGGTGGAGATGCGCGACAACCCGGCCCTGCGCGACGTGCCGCTGGCTATCGGCGGCAGCGCCGCGCAGCGCGGCGTGATCGCCACCTGCAATTATCCGGCGCGGCGCTACGGGGTGCATTCCGCCATGCCCACCGGCCAGGCCCTGCGCCTGTGCCCCGAACTGACCTTGCTGCCGCCGGACTTCCCCCGCTATCGGGCGGTTTCCGAGCGCATCCAGGCGATCTTTCACGAACTGACCCCGCTGGTCGAGCCGCTCTCGCTCGACGAAGCGTTTCTCGACGTCAGCGAAGTGCGCCGCTTCCGTGGCAGCGCAACCTGGATGGCCGGCTGGATCAAGCGCGAGGCGATGCGGCGTACCGGCATCGGCGTTTCGGTGGGCGTGGCGCCGAGCAAGTTTCTCGCCAAGATCGCCAGCGACTGGGAAAAGCCCGACGGGCTGACGGTCATCGCACCCGATCAGGTCGACGCCTTCATCAGCACGTTGGCCGTCGACAAGCTGCATGGGGTGGGTCCGGCGACCGCCGCCAAGCTGGCTGCGCTGCATATCGTCACCTGCGCCGATCTGCAGGATTGGTCACTGGAAGCGCTGAGCGAACGTTTCGGCAAGTTCGGCCGACGGCTTCATGAACTCGCCCGCGGCATCGACGACCGCCCGGTGCGAACCGAGCGCGAACGCAAGTCGGTGAGCGCCGAGAACACCTTTCATCGCGACCTGCCCGATCTCGCCACCTGCCGCGAACAGCTGCCGGCGCTGATCGAGCGCCTTCACGAACGCCTGGCGCGGCACGGCAACCCGGCGACCAAGGGCGTGTTCGTCAAGGTGCGCTTCAACGATTTCACGTTGACCACGCTCGAGGGAGGCGGCCGGCGGCCCGAACTCGCTCATTGCCTTGCCCTGCTCGACGAGGCCTGGGCGCGCGGTAGCCGACCGGTGCGCCTGCTCGGGGTCGGCGTGCGCCTTGCGCCGTCCGGCGACGCGCGTCAGTTGTCGCTGTTCGCTGATTGAGCGCCGCCCCTCTCAGGCAAAGACCACGGTCTTGCTGCCGTGAATCAACACACGATCCTGCAGATGCCAGCGCAGCCCCCGGGCGAGTACCGCACGCTCGATATCGCGACCGAAGCGCACCAGGTCCTCGGTGGTGTGGCAATGCGTGATGCGGTGCACGTCCTGCTCGATGATCGGCCCGGCATCCAGCTCTTCGGTCACGTAATGACAGGTCGCCCCGATCAGCTTGACGCCCCGGTCATAGGCCTGGTGATAGGGCTTGGCGCCGGCGAATGACGGCAGGAAGCTGTGATGGATATTGATCACCCGACCGGCATAGCGCCGGCACAACCCCGGCGGCAGAATCTGCATGTAGCGCGCCAGCACCACGCCATCGGCCTGGACTTCTCCGATCAGCCGCTCGGTTTCGTCGAAGGCGGCCGCCTTGGTGTCGGGCGCGACCGGCACATGGTGGAAGGGAATGCCGTGCCACTCGACCAGCGAACGCAGCGCGTCATGATTGGAAATCACGCAGGGGATCTCGCAATCCAGTTCGCCGATATTCCAGCGATGCAGCAGATCCACCAGGCAATGCGAGGCCCTGGAAACCATCAACACGATTCGCTTGCGCTGCGCGCTGTCATGGAGCGACCAGTCCATGCCGAACGTCTCGGCGATCGGCTGAAACGTGTCGCGGAACTGCTCGATCGGCGGTGCATCCACATCGAAGCGAATTTCATAGCGCATGAAGAAGCGCCCGGTAACCAGGTCCGAATGCTGGTTGGCTTCGGTGATCGAGCCACGCTGATCGGCAATGAAATTGGACACCCGGGCGACGATGCCGACCCGGTCGGGACAGGACACGATAAGACGGTAAGAATGCGACATGAAAGGCTGGGAACTCTCGGTAAACCGTGAACGGTCGCACATTGTAACCAATTGCCCCGACTTGGCTAATGTTCGTTGTGAGCCAGGCGACGCATCTCGTATAGTGGGGGCTTGCTCACAAGCTCGTGTCACTGATGTTGCAATCCCGCGTCCAGATCGGCCCCCGAAAACGTCCGCCTCTCCACTTCCTGCCACTGGGAGGCTGCGGCGAGATCGGCATGAACCTCAGCCTCTATGGCTACGGCGATGAATGGATCGCCATCGATTGCGGAATGATGCTGCGTCAGGATCTGCCCGATTCGCCGCTCCAGGTGCCTGACGTGGGCTGTCTGACGCCGCTGGGCATTCAGCCGCGCGCGCTGATCCTCACCCACGGTCACGAGGATCATATCGGTGCCGCCGCCTGGCTCTGGCCCCATTGGGGCTGCCCCATCTACGCCACGCCGCTGGCCGCCGGCCTGCTGCGGGCCAAGTTTCTGGAGCGCGGCCTGGCCGTCGATGCGATCCGCATCGTCGCGCCCGGCGACGCGCTGGAGAGCGGGCCGTTCGCGCTGCGCTACCTGCCGTTGACCCACTCGATTCCCGAAAGCTGCGCATTGCTGCTCACCACGCCCCACCACCGGGTGCTGCACACCGGCGACTGGAAACTCGACCCCGAGCCGCTGATCGGCAGCCCGGTCGACCAGCGGCTCTATGCCTCGCTGGCCCCGGTCGACCTGCTGGTCGGCGATTCCACCAACGCCACCCTGCCCGGCTGGTCGCGTAGCGAAGGCGACGTCGCGCGGGCCCTGGAACGCGCCATCGGCGCCTGCACGGGCCGTGTGATCGTTTCCTGCTTCGCCAGCAACCTGGCGCGTGTGCTGGCCGTGGGGCGTGCCGCCGCGCGTTGCGGACGCCGTATCAGCCTGATGGGGCGCTCGATGGAACGCATGGTGCGTACGGCACGCGACCTGGGCTACCTGGAGGACTTACCGCAACTGGTGCCGGTGCGCGACCTGGGTTACCTGCCTGCCGAAGAGGTGCTGATCATCGCCACCGGCAGCCAGGGTGAGCCGCGGGCCGCGCTGTCACGCCTCGCCCAGGGCCGGCATCCCGACCTGGAATTGCAGGCCGGCGACACGGTCATTTTCTCGGCCAAGGCGATACCCGGTAACGAGCGATTGATCGAGCGCCTTCAATTGGCGCTCAAACGCCTGGACGTCGGGGTACTCGAGGAAACCCGGCACCCCGAGTTGCATGCCTCGGGTCACCCGGCTCAGGACGAACTGCGGACCTTCTATGGCTGGACCAAACCGCGGCGGTTGCTTCCGGTGCATGGTGAACGCCGCCATCAGGAGGCCCACCAGCACCTGGCCGAGTCGTGCGGCATCGACGCGCCACTCGCGCCCGATAATGGCGATCTGATCCGTGTCGAGCGCACGACGCTGAGCGTCGAACGACACATTGAACAGACCCCGCATATCGTTCACCAGGATCAAGTGCACGCTCTGAAAGGATTCGAGGATTCTGCGGTGCAATCAAGACAACCCCGCGAGGGTCGCTTCTATCTGGTCTTGCCGGTGTTGGCGATGAGTGATGGCTGGCATCGTGTGGGACGCTTGCTGATCGATTATTCCGGTGCTTCCTCGCTCGACGAAACGGCCTTCGCCGACTGGCTGGACGACACACTCAAACAACTCGACGCCGAAACTCTAGTGCAGTTACGCAACCAGCTTCAGCCACGCCTGGTACAATGGATGAACGATCACCTGCGCCGTCCGCCGGTCGTGCACCTGCAGATCAGCGCCGCCGAAACGGCTTCTTGACGGCCTTTACTTGCCTGTCGATTAAGCAACAATCGCCAGCAAATAGAGCCGGAAAAAAAGCGGACGCAATGCATCCGCTTTCTGGAACGAGGCCACCCGAGCGATCTTCTGAAGAGGATCGAAGCCATTCAGGCCTTTTCGAGCGTGTCCTTCTTGGGCGGGCGACCGCGACGCTTGGGTTGTTCGCCAACCAGGTCGTCGAGAGAAAGCCCGGCGTCATTGATCGCTTCACGAATCTCCTCGAGCTTGCGCGCCTTGACCGTTTCCTCTTCCTGCCGGCGACGTTCTTCATCCTGCTTTTGCTCGATCACCTCGTTAATCACTTCAGCGAGCTTATGGAGCTGCTCCATGCTCAATTGTCGAGCGGCTGCCCGCGCCACATTCTTGTTGCGAGCGATTTTTTCCAGGGACTCGGTAGACATCGGCCTCCTCCATTCAAAGCGTCAATTACTGCAAACGGTGTGTGAATGTAAAAAGTATATGCCCTGAAGGCCGATTGGCAAGCAAAGTTACGCAATAATGGCCGCCCGATATTCACCAGGAGTCTCGTAAAAAAGGCCGGGGGGAAGCGCTGAAAGAGAGAAAGCCAGGCTGTACTCAACCACCCGTCATGTTCATGAAACGCACCACCTGAACGTCACCGTCGGTCGAGAAATGATGGCGCTCGGGCTTGAGCGGCATGGCACCGACGATGCGCTCCTTGAGGGCACCGATGTCGCCCGGATAGCGCCGCAGAACCTCGCGCAGGTCCACCGAATGCTCATTGCCCAGGCACAACAGCAAACGCCCTTCCACGGTAACCCGGACGCGGTTGCAGCTGGCGCAGAAGTTATGGCTGTGCGGAGAAATGAAGCCGATGCGAGACGCACTGTCCGGCATGCGGTAATAGCGTGAGGGACCCAGTGTCGTCTCGGTGGTCGGCAGCAAGGTATGCCGCGCCTCGATCAAGCGCTGTACCTCGTCGCTGGAACAGTAGGTTTCAGCGCGAGAATGATCCGAGACATCGCCCAGCGGCATTTCCTCGATGAAACTGATGTCGATGCCCTCGTCGCGGGCGAAATCGACCAGTTCGGTAACCTCGTCGTCATTGCGTCCCCGCAGAATCACCGCGTTTAGCTTGATTCCCTCGAAGCCGGCATCCTGGGCGGCATGAATGCCATCGATGACCCGGTGCAGGTCGCCGGTGCGCGTCAAGCGCTTGAAGCGCACCGGGTCCAGTGAATCGAGACTGATGTTGAGGCGCTTAAGCCCGCCCTGGCGAAGCGCCTTGGCATGCTTGCCCAGACCCGCGCCGTTGGTGGTCATGGCGAAATCCTTGAGGCCATCGAGAGCGCCGATATCGCTCACCAGATCCTCGATGCCCCGCCTGACCAGGGGCTCGCCGCCGGTCAGACGAATCTTCTCGACACCCAATTCGATGAAAGCCCGGGCAACTTGCGCCAACTCTTCAAGGGTCAAGACCTGTGCGCGAGGCAGAAAGGTCATCTCCTCGCTCATGCAATAGACACAGCGAAAATCGCAGCGATCCGTCACCGATATCCGCACATAGCGAACGCTACGCTGATAGTTGTCGATCAACTGGGTCATCATCACCTCCAGCGCTCGGCTGCCTGCCTGTCCGTGTCCCGCTCGGCGACCCAGTAATCGCCGTGGGCGGTGTGTTCCTTTTTCCAGAAAGGGGCGCGGGTCTTAAGATAATCCATTATGAATAGACAGGCATCGAATGCCGCCTGTCGATGGGCGCTGGCAACCGCAACCAGCACGATCGGGTCGCCCGGTTCCAATCGGCCGACACGGTGTATGAGCCGTACGCCATTGAGCGACCAGCGGCGTCCGGCCTCGGCGACGATCTCGCCCAAAGCCGACTCGGTCATGCCCGGATAGTGTTCCAACGACAATGCCGTGACGTCGGGCCGCTCGTTGAAATCGCGCACCAGTCCCGTAAAGCAGACCACCGCACCGATATCGTTTCGCTGAGCAACGAGAGTCGCCTGCTCGGCGCCAACATCGAAGCACTCATGCTGCACACGGATCATCTCAGCCTCCGGTGACCGGTGGGAAGAAAGCGACCTCGTCGCCATCGGTCAGATGGTTGTCCTCGCCACTCATGACCTGGTTGATCGCGCACAGCACCCGGCTTTCCGAGAGCATCGAGAATCGCTCGTCGCGTGCCACCAGGGCCGACTTGAGGCCCGCGATATCCGGGGTCGGCAGTGTCTCGAAGGGGATCTCCAGATCGCTGACCCCCAGGCGTTCGCGTAATTCGGCGAGACATTTGACATGGATGCAGGGCGCTTCGGCACGCGGTGCGATACCGACACAGCCCTCCTGGCATTCGCCGGTCACTATCGGTTGGACCGCACCCGGTTGGACCGCACCCGGTTGGACCGCAGCCATTTCGCCTGACGCCGCCCCGGCGTCGTAGCGATAGTCGCCGGAGCGCCCGCCGCTCTTGGCCTGCAGGCGTATTTCGCCGATTTCCAGCGTCTTGTCGACCGCCTTGCACATGTCATAGAGAGTCAGGCACGCCACCGAGACCGCGGTCAATGCCTCCATTTCAACCCCGGTCTGGCCGGAAAGCCGGCACAGCGCGGTGACGTTGACGCAACGTCCAGCCTCGTCGAGTTCGAAATCGACCGTCACCTTCGACAGTGCCAGCAGATGGCATAACGGAATCAGCTCGTGGGTACGCTTGGCGGCCTGAATGCCGGCGATACGCGCCGTCGCCAACACATCGCCCTTGGGCAGGCCACCCTCGGCGAGCAGCGCTAGCGTCGCGGGTTGCATCCGAATGCGACCACTCGCCAGTGCCTCGCGGCGAGTCGTCTGCTTGTCGCCGACGTCGACCATGTGGGCCTCGCCGCGTGCATTGATGTGGGTCAGGCTCATGTCAGCTCACCAAAGGGTTGCAGTAATACGGTTTCGCCCTCGCCGATGTCGCCACGGGACGCCTCGATCTCGATCAGGCAATTGGCCGCTGCCATCGAGGATAGAATCCCCGAGCCCTGATGCCCCGTCGTACGCACATGCAGTTGTCCGGTCGCGTCGATTCTATAGATGCCACGATGGAAGTCGACGCGACCGCTGCGACTGCGCATCGCTTCATCGGCGATTGCGCTCCAGCGCGTCGGCTGCCAGGCGTATTCCCCCTGGAGCCTGCGCAGCAATGGCTGGACGAACTGCAGGAAGGTCACCATGACCGCCACCGGATTACCCGGCAGGCCGAAGAACGGCACTTCGTTCTCGCCCAGCACCCCGAAGGCCAACGGCCGCCCGGGACGCATGGCGATTCGCCAGAATCCCAGACGGCCAATGCTCGACAGCGCCGGTTTGATCCAATCGGCCTGGCCACTCGAGACGCCACCGCTGGTGATGACCATGTCGGCCCGCGTGGCGGCACCTGTCAGCGCGTCGCGAATCGCCTCGGGCCGGTCGGCGAGAATGCCCAGATCGTCGACTTCGCAGCCCAGCGCCTCGAGCAACCCACGCAATGAATAACGATTGGCATCGTAAACGCCCGCCGCACCGAGCGCTTCACCCGGCGAGGTGACTTCGTCGCCGGTGGAAAAGATCGCCACCCGCGGCCGACGCACCACCTCGATGCTGTCGACACCCAGCGAGGCGAGCAGGCCCAGGTGCTGGGGCCGCAGCCGCGTGCCTGCAGCCACGGCGCAACTGCCACGGGCGATGTCTTCGCCGGCGTGGCGCACGTTCTGACCACGGCTGACCCGCTGCGGCTGATGGATCGTCGCCAGCCGCGACCGGGCATCGACGTCGAGCTGCTCCTTCATGATCACGGTATCCGCCCCGCCAGGCAGCGGCGCGCCGGTGGTGATGGTGACGGCCTCGCCGGGCTTGAGCGAGTGCTCGAAGCGATGCCCGGCCAGTACCTCGCCGACCAGGCTCAGCTGCGTCGGCGCGGGCCAGGCCAGCGCGATGCCATCCATCGCCGCGTTGGTGTTCGGCGGGACATCGATCGGCGAGATGCACTCCTCGGCCAATACCCGCCGTGCCGCGGCCGCCAATGGCAGGCGTTCGGCAGACAAGCGGTTCACGCCCCGTTCATCCAGCGCCGCCAGCGCCTCGTCGACGGAGAGCATCTGCTCGCCGAGTGCAAAGCAGGACAGCGTCATGGCGAGTCATCCGCGCGACGCGGGTCGCGACGGGCCGACCAGGTGGCTGGCCAAGCACTCACGAAGGCCGTCAATGTCGTCAGATCGTTGAGATCCAGCGCCGCTACCCCAGCGGGCAGCTTCAGCAGATCATCGCTGGCCACGGCCTGGACCCAGGGATCGTCGCCGGCCAGCAATGGCTTGCCGAGCGACGGCCGGTGCAGTTCGAGCTTGGGCAGTGGCCAATTCTTGAAACCTTCGATCAGGATCAGATCCGGGCGCATCAGTTGGACATGCGCTAGCAGTGCCGCCAGGTCCGGTCCATCGTCTTCGGGCGATGCTTGCACTTCCTCGCCGGGCGTCTCATTACATGGCGTCTCATTACATGGCGTCTCATTACATGGCGTCTCATTACATGGCGTCTCATTACATGGCGTCTCATTACATGGCGTCTCCATCATCAGCGCGAAGCGCTCGCGCGAGGCGACCAGCATCGGCGTGGCCCCGGCCTGGCGCAGGCGATAACTGTCCTTGCCGGGCCTGTCGATGTCGAAGCGATGATGGGCATGCTTGATCACCGCCACCCTGAGGCCCGCTTGGCGCAGCCGAGGCAGCAAGGCTTCCAGCAGGGTGGTCTTGCCCACCCCGCTCCAGGCGGCGATTCCCAGCAAGGGCACGGGCTGTCTGTCCAGATCGAGTTTCATCGGACTCCGCTAATAAGAGCTTTCCGTCGCCATCGCCATGGCGCGCATCCCCGTAGCCAGGTACCCGGCTTACGAGGCCGTCAGGCTGACGACATCGTGCGGTGAATTGATATTGGCGAATGCCTCGGGGCAGTCGCTGAAATCGACGCTCACCCAGGCATGCCGGGCATACCAGCGCTCGACCTTGCGCTCACCGGCCGCCAGGGCCCGTTCGAGATCCGCCGCCAAGCCGCGACGCAGCAGCGCGACCACCGGCTGGCTGCGCTCGCCATCGTGGGCCACGGCGATATCGTGGGCACCGAGCGACGCGTACAAGCGTTCGACGAGATCCAGCGGCAGACAGGGTGTGTCGCAGGGCACTACCAGCACCAGAGGCGTCTCGGCCGCACACAGCCCGCTCCAGATTCCCATCAACGGGCCCTGATACCCCCCCGAGCGATCGCCGATGACCGGCCAGCCCAGCGCCTCGTAGGCCGTCCGGGAGCGGTTGGCGTTGATCAGCACATGATCCACTTGCCGCGCCAGCCGCGACAGCACCCACTCGATCAGCGAGCGCTGCCGATAGCTCGCCCAGCCCTTGTCGATGCCGCCCATCCGGCGCCCCCGCCCTCCGGCGAGCACTAGTGCGGTGATCGCTTCGTCCATTCTGCATGCCTCGCGATGCCGCCGGGCGATCCGCGGCGGCGGCCGGCTTCCATGATTCAGCCTAGCACCGACCGGCCATGGCGGGCCATCATTCGCCCCGCCAGGCCAGGCACCGGCGATGCTTATCCTCAAACGTCTAACACGCTATCATCGCGGCCAGCTTGTTCAACAAGGATTCTCGATGAGCGGTTTCGACGTCGGCACACGCCTCAAGCAACTCCGTCAGCACAATGGGCTCTCGCAACGTGAGCTGGCCAAGCGCGCGGGGGTGACCAACAGCACCATTTCGCTCGTCGAGCAGAACCATGTCAGTCCATCGGTAAGCTCATTGAAAAAGATCCTCGATGCCATCCCGATCTCGATCAGCGAATTCTTCGCCGGCGAGGAGCTGGCCCAGGAGCAGATCTTCTATCGCGCCGAGGAGCTCACCGAGATCGGCGACGGCACCCTTTCCTGGCGTCTGGTCGGTGCCCGGCGTCCCAATCGGCGCATGTCGATCATTCACGAACATTACCCGCCGGGCTCGGACACCGGCGCCGACATGCTCGAACACGAAGGCGAGGAAGGCGGTATCATCGTCGCCGGAACCATCGAGCTGTGGGTCAACGGCGACGTCCGTCGACTCAACGCCGGCGACGGCTATTATTTCGATTCGCGGCTGCCGCATCGCTTTCGCAACGTCGGCGACAGCGACTGCGTGATCGTCAGCGCCAACAACCCGCCGAGCTTCGCCGACGGCGGCGACAGCCACCATGGCTGAGCGCTAGCAGCTCATCGAGCTGGTGCGTACCGGCTTTGAAGCAATCATCTTTGAAGCAATCATGCCTCAGCGGGTACCGAATATCTTGTCGCCGGCGTCGCCCAGACCGGGAACGATGTAGCCATTCTCGTCGAGACGTTCGTCGATCGACGCGGTGTAGATGTCAATCTCCGGGTAGGCCTCCTGGACCCGCTTCAGGCCCTCGGGGGCGGCCACCAGCACGATCACCTTGACCAGCGGGCAGCCGCGCTCCTTGAGCATGTCCAGGGTGGCGACCATCGAGCCGCCGGTGGCCAGCATCGGGTCGATGACGATCGCCAGACGCTCGTCGAGATCGTTGGTGAACTTCTCGAAGTACGGTACCGGCTCGAGTGTCTCTTCGTTGCGATACAGCCCCACCACGCTGATCCGCGCGCTGGGAATCAGGTCGGTGACGCCATCGAGCATGCCCAGGCCGGCGCGCAGGATCGGCACGATGGTGACCTTCTTGCCCTTGAGCTGCTCGACTTCGATCGGCTCGCCATTCCAGCCGTCGATGGTCTGCGCCTCGAGCTCGAGATCCTGGGTGGCTTCGTAGGTCAGCAACTTGGCGACCTCGCCGGCCAGTTCACGAAAGCTCTTGGTGCTGATGTCGGCGGTGCGCATCAGGCCCAGCTTGTGCTTGACCAGCGGATGTTGGATGGCATGAACGCTCATGGCGAGAACCCTTGCTTGGCAGTGAGAAAGCTGGGCGCATTCTAGCGCGCCGGGCCGCGCGGGTTAAGCGGCGGCCGCGGCAATCGCACCGCACACGCGCCCGGCGTTAGCCCGTCGCGCTGGCCGGCAACTGCCAGTCGATGGGCCGACCGCCACGCGCGGCGAGAAACGCATTGGCCTGCGAAAAATGCCGCTGGCCGAAGAACCCGCGATGGGCCGACAACGGCGATGGATGCGGCGCATGCAGGACGCAATGCTTGTCGCGATCGACGAACGACGCCTTCTTCTGGGCATAGCTGCCCCACAGCAGGAAGACCACGCCGCTGCACTGCTCGTTGACCACCTGGATGGCGCGATCGGTGAATGTCTCCCAGCCCTGATTGCGATGCGAACCGGCATTGCCGCGCTCGACGGTCAATACGCTGTTGAGCAGCAGCACGCCCTGGCGCGCCCAGCTTTCCAGGAAGCCGTGATTCACCGGAGTGAACGCGACGTCCTGAGCGAGCTCCTTGTAGATGTTCTGCAACGAAGGCGGCGTGGCCACGCCGGGGCGCACCGAGAAGCACAGCCCATGCGCCTGGCCGGGGCCATGGTACGGGTCCTGACCGAGTATCACGACCCGCACCCGATCGAGCGGAGTCAGCTCGAAGGCGCGGAACCAGTTCGACGAGTGCGGATAGATCACCTTGTGCGCCGCCTTCTCGCGGGCCAGGAAGTCGCGCAGGGTGTGCATGTAGGGTGCTTCGAACTCGCCGCCAAGGTAGTGCGCCCAGCTCTCGGGTAGCGGTACCTGTGACATATGTCGCCTCGAGCGGTTGCGTGATACCTGATGACGTGATGACAGAGCGAACTCAGTCGCTCTCGAGTCAGTCGCTCTCGAGTCAGTCGCTCTCGAGTCAGTCGCTCTCGAGTCAGTCGCTCTCGAGAAAGGAGCACACCGCGAACACGCCGTGGCCGGCGTCGCGGATCTTCTGCGACCCGCCCAGTTCGGGCAGGTCGATGATGGTCGCGGTCTCGACGACATGGCCGCCGCTACGCTGGATCAGCTTGGCGGCGGCGAGCATGGTCCCGCCGGTGGCGATCAGATCGTCCATCACCAGAATCCGATCGCCCTCGCGGAAGGCGTCGGAGTGCAGCTCGACGGTGGATTCGCCGTACTCCAGGGTATAGGTCTCGCTGATGGTCTTGAACGGCAGCTTGCCCTTCTTGCGCACCGGCACGAAGCTGCAACCGAGCTCATAGGCCACCGGCGCGCCGATGATGAAGCCGCGCGCGTCGATGGCAGCGATCGCGTCCAGGTCCATCTCCTGATAGCGATGCACGAAGCTGTCGATCAGCTTGCGGAAGGCCCCGCTGTTCTGCAGTACCGGCGTGATGTCGCGAAAGTTGACCCCGGCTTGAGGCCAGTCCGGCACGCTGCGAATCACCGACTTGATGTAATCGCCGTAGACACTACTCATCAATGGCCTCCGTCGAGGAACAGGAACTTGAGAATGAACAGCACCGACAGCAGCACGACCGCCGGATTGAGATCGCTGCGGCGCCCCGACAGCAGCTTGATCAGGGTGAAGCTGATGAACCCCAGGGCGATGCCGTTGGCGATGGAATAGGTCAGCGGCATGGCCAACGCGGCGATCAGCACGGGCGCCGCCTCGGTGACATCGTCCCAATTGGCATGCGCCAGGCTGCCGGCCATCAAAACCGCCACGTAGAGCAGCGCGCCGGCGGTGGCGAAGGCCGGCACCGAACCGGCCAGCGGCGAGAAGAACAGGCTGAACAGGAACAGCATAGCCACGACCACCGCCGTCAGCCCGGTGCGCCCGCCCGCGGCGATGCCCGAGGCGCTCTCGATGTAGCTGGTGGTGGTCGAGGTGCCGAGCAGCGCGCCGCTCATCGACGCGCTGCTGTCGGCCAGCAAAGCGTTCTTGAGGCGCGGCAGCTTGCCCTGCTCGTCGAGCAAGCCGCCGCGATGGGCGACGCCGATCAGCGTGCCGGACGTGTCGAACAGATCGACGAACAAGAAGGCGAAGATCACGCTGAGCATGCTCACGTCGAGCGCCCCGACGATATCCAGCTCCAAGAAGGTCGGCGCCAGCGACGGCGGTGCCGACATCACTCCGTTGAACTGATTGTGGCCCAGCAGGATCGACACCACGGTGACCCCGAGAATGCCGATCATCACCGCGCCGGTGACCCGCAGGTGGGACAGCGCAGCGATCACGAAGAAGCCGATCAGGGTGTACAGCGCGGGCGGCTGGGAGAGATCGCCGAGCGACACCAGGGTTGCCGGATTGTCGACCACGATGCCGGCATTCTGCAGCGCGATGATTGCCAGAAACAGCCCGATGCCCGCCGCGATGCCCAATCTCAAGGCCATCGGAATCGAGTTGATCACCCACTCGCGAATGCGAAAGATGCTCAGCAGGAAGAACGTCACCCCCGACAGGAACACCGCGCCCAGCGCCACTTCCCAGCTCTTGCCCATGCCCATCACCACGCTGTAGGTGAAAAACGCGTTGAGCCCCATGCCCGGCGCCAGGGCGATGGGATAATTGGCCCACAGGCCCATGATCAAGGTGCCGATCGCCGCCGCCAGACAGGTGGCGACGAACACCGCGCCGTAGTCCATGCCCGATTCGGCCAGCACGCTGGGGTTGACGAAGATGATATAGGCCATCGTCAGGAAGGTGGTGATCCCGGCGATGACCTCGGTGCGAATGGTGGTCTTGTGCTCGTCCAGCTTGAAATAGTCGTTCAATTGCCGTTTCAGCATACCATAGCCCTCAGCCTTAGCCCTGCGCGCATTGTTATGGGGTGATCGAAAAGCCGCTAATGGTACCCAAAGCACCCGATCGACGCGAGCCGATCGAATGCCTGCCCAGTGCCTCGCTCAGCAAGATGCACGTGTCGCCAGGACACGCTCGACGGTCTCGACGATCGCCTGGGTCTGGGGGTCGACCTCGATATTGACGCGGTCGCCCGGGACGCGATCGCCCAGCGTGGTACGCGCCAGCGTTTCCGGAATCAGGTTGACGCAAAAGCGCCGTTCGCGCACCTCGCCGATGGTCAGGCTGATGCCTTCGACGCCGATATAGCCCTTCTCGAACAGAAAGCGCGCATAGCTGGCCGGCAGTTCGAACCACAGCCGGCGATTGTTGGGCGCCTCGTCGATCTCGACAAGTTCGGCCATGCAGATGATATGGCCCGACATGGCGTGGCCGCCGATCTCGTCGCCGAACCGCGCCGCGCGCTCGACGTTGACCCGATCGCCAACCGATAGCTGGCCGAGGTTGGTTAGGCGTAGCGTCTCGCGCATCAGATCGAAACTGACCCGCTCGCCGTCGATCCCGGTCACGGTCAGGCAGCAGCCGTTATGAGCCACCGAGGCGCCGATCTCCAACCCTTCGCGCAGCGCGCCCGGCATGGCCAGCACATGGCTGCGAAAATCCTGCTGCTCCTCGATGGCCACCAGTTCGGCAGCCGCCTGTACGATTCCGGTAAACATGCTGTCCTCTCGATAGTCGCCGGGTGGCGAGGCGCTTAGTCTAGAAAAGCCGAGTCTAGCAGCCTGTCGGACTTTCCACTCCAGCATGAGATAATGCCGGCATCAAACTGACCACGGACCCGCCATGAGCCACTTTCGTTCTGTCGATCGTCATACGGCCTATCTGCTTCCTCCGT